>DATHJB010000102.1 GCA_035316325.1 Acidimicrobiales bacterium | reverse complement strand
CAGCAGCTCCGGCCGCTGACCGATCACCGCCTCGACCTGGTCGAAGAACTCCTCGCGGTTGCCGGCGTCGCGGGCGGCCGACGTGGCGGCGATGCGCAGCCGCTCGACGCCGTGCTCCTCGATGTCGTGCTTGTAGTCGCGGAGGCAGTCGAGCACCCGGGCGATCGCCTCGGGCGCCAGCACGCCGGTGGCGTCGACGTCCTGGCCCATGCGGGTGATGGTGTTGCGGCGGACCAGCGTGGTGAAGTCGCCATCGCCGGTCGGCCGCCCGACGAGAAGACGGCTGGAGTTCGTCCCCAGGTCCACCGCCGCGACGGCACGCTCGCTCATCCGCTCGACGCTACCGGGCCGCCGTCGGGCGTCCGCCAGTCGATCCGGGCGGTTTCGGTACGTGGAGGCGTTCGTGGATGCGCTCGTGGACCCAGCGGCCCACCGGGTCGTCCCCGCCGGCGAGGAACCAGGCGTAGTGGGCGTGCAGGCACTTCACCCCGACGCGGGTGCCGGCGACGCCGCCCGACGGCCGGGGGCCCTGGTGGTCGGGCGGGACGGCGGCGTCGCGCTCGGCCCGGTAGCGCTCGTGGGCGGCGGCCAGCTCGTCGGCGTCGACCTCGGCCTCCGCGGCGTCGACGCCTCCCTCGCTCTCCAGCCGGCCCACCTCGGTCCGCTCGGGCTCGCCGAGCAGCCAGTAGCGGGTGGGCATGGGTGTACCGTCGTCGAGCAGGGGTGCGTTGCGGATCACCACCGGCGCCCCGTCGGCCCGGCGCACCACCACCTCGAAGTCGCCGCGGGCGGGACGTCCGAGGAGTCGCTCCACCTCGACCCGGTCGGCCTCGCTCGCTGCGCTCACCCTCGCAGTCTGGCGCACCGGAACGAGCTCTCTAGGTTTCCCTACCGACCAGTAGGTAGGCTTTAGCCGTGCTTACGTCTCGCGAAGACTTCGCCGACATGTTGAACCAGCTGGAGCCCTACGTGGGCGAGCTGCTCGACCGCCACACGAGCCAGGCCAAGGAGTGGTTCCCCCACGACCTTGTGCCGTGGAGCCGGGGACGCGACTTCGAGCCCGACTGGGAGTGGACCCCCGAGGAGACCACCCTGCCCGAGCAGGTGCGCTCCAGTCTCTTCGTGAACCTCCTCACCGAGGACAACCTGCCCTACTACTTCCGCACGATCGAGGCGATGTTCGGGCGCCACTCCGCCTGGGGTGAGTGGGTGCGCCGCTGGACCGCCGAGGAGGGCCGCCACTCCATCGTGATCCGCGACTACCTGACGGTGACCCGGGCGATCGACCCCGTCACCCTGGAGCGGGCGCGGATGGCCCAGGTGCAGTGCGGCGAGGTGCCCGAGCCCGAGCTCCCCACCGACGGCCTCGTCTACGTGGCGTTGCAGGAGCTGGCCACCCGCATCGCCCACCACAACACCGGGAAGATGGTCGACGACCCGGTCGGCTACGAGGTGATGAAGCGGGTCGCCGCCGACGAGAACCGGCACTACCTCTTCTACCGCGACCTGTCGACGCGGGCGCTCGAGATGGACCCGTCGTCCATGGTGCTCGCCATCGAGCGGCAGGTGCGCGACTTCGAGATGCCCGGCACCGGCATCCTCGACTTCGCCACGCACGCCCGTGCCATCGCCCGGGCCGGCATCTACGACTTCAAGGTGCACCACGACAACATCCTGGTGCCGGTGGTCGTGCGCCACTGGGGCATCGAGAACCTCACGGGTCTCGACGACGACGCCGAGCGGGCGCGTGACTCGCTGCTCACCTACATCCGACGGGTGGGCAAGGCGGGCGAGCGGCAGGCCGAGCGCCGGGAACGCATGCTTGCTGCGGTGTAGTCCCAGGGGCGAAACCTCGACAGAGCTGGTCGCTATGACGCCATCTGAGTCGAGATCTCGGTCTCAGTCGTCGTTCTCGTCGGCGTCGGCGGCTTCGGGGGCCGTGGTGGTCGTCGTCGCCAACGGGGACGGCAGGACGCCGTACGACTCCTCGCCGGGGAACACCCAGCCGTAGTCGCTGCGGGCGCGCAGCTCGATCTCGTCGTCGTCCTGGAGCTGCTCGACCTCACCGGTCAGGCGGTCGTTGGCCTCGGCGATCCGCTCCAGGCGCTCCTCCGCGTCGGACGTCGCCGCCCGCTGGTTCAGGAACGTCCGCACCGGGAAGATGCCGTAGACCAGCAGCGCCACCAGAGCCGTCGACGCGGCGATGAGGCCCACCTCGCGGACCCGGGCCGCCCGCTGCTCCCGGGCCTCGGCGCTGTCGGCCGCCAGCGGGTCGGCGAGGGCGGCGTACACGGCCGCCACGACGTTGTTGAAGCTCTGCGGCGGGCGGATCGGCAGGGAGCGCCGGGCTTTGGGGTCCTTGGCCTTGGCGTTCTTGGCACGCTCGGTGCTCGGCGGCGGGTCGGCGACGAGGAGCAACCGCACGTCATCCCGACCGCCCCCGGGGAAGTCGGGTGGCAAGGCCCCGGCGTTGCTCCCGGGCCACCTCGAGACCGACGCCCGCGCCGTCGGATGGGCCCGCCGACTCGCCGCCACCGCCGGCCCGACCCTCCGCTCCTCCTCCGCCACCACCCGCTTCCGCGGCCCCAGCCGCACGGCCCCTTCCTCGGGCCGCCCCGGCCCCCGACGACGGCCACGACCACCGGGCCCGGGGTTCGCCGGCCGCTCCCCATGACCCCGCCGCTCAACGGGACCCGCAGGCAGCCCGGCAGGGCGATCGTCGTCACCCGAACGATCCACAGGATCCGCGGACGGCCTCGGCGGACGATCATCGTCGCTGCCCGAACGACCGACGGGACCCGCCGGCATCCCGGCAGGGCGATCGTCGTCACCCGAACGATCGACAGGACTCGCGGGCGGCCTGGTCGGGCGATCGGCGTTTTGCAGGCGCTCGAAGTAGCGGGCGAACTCGAAGGGTTCGGCCGCCGATGGCTCCACCGGGCGGGCCCGGCGCGACGGCCGCTCGTCGGCAGCGGGACGGGGGTCGTCGTCCAGGTCCTCGAGGGTGGGGTCCTCGGCGGGGGGGTCGGAGGGGATGACGGGGAGGGGCTCGGGGGCGAACGGG
>DATHJB010000101.1 GCA_035316325.1 Acidimicrobiales bacterium | reverse complement strand
CGGCGAGGCCGTCTCCGACGCCGTGTGGGAGCGGCTGTGGGCGGCCGAGGGGGTGCTCGGTTACAACCTCTACGGGCCCACCGAGTACACGATCAACACGCTGGGCGGCGGCACCGACGACAGCGCCACACCGATCGTCGGCTGGCCCATCTGGAACACCCGGGCCTACGTCCTCGACCCGACGCTCCGCCCGGTGCCCGCCGGGCTGCCCGGCGAGCTGTTCATCGCCGGCATCGGGCTGGCGCGGGGGTACCTGCGGCGCCCGGCCCTCTCCGCCGAGCGCTTCGTCGCCGACCCGTTCGGTGCTGCCGGCGAGCGGATGTACCGCACCGGTGACCTCGTGCGGGAGCGGCCCGACGGCAGCTTCGAGTTCCTCGGCCGCACCGACGACCAGGTGAAGATCCGGGGCTACCGGGTGGAGCCGGGCGAGGTCACCTCGGCTTTGCTCACCTACCCGGAGGTGGCGTCGGCCGCCGTGCTGGCCGGCGACTCGGCCGTGCCGGGGGTCAAGCGGCTGGTGGCCTACGTCGTGCCGGCCGCCGGCGACGAGGGCCGCGCCGACGCGGCCATCGCCCAGCTCGACGAGTGGCGGGAGGTCTACGACGCCGAGTACCGCGAGATCGGCACCGCGATCGAGACCGAAGACTTCTCCGGCTGGGACAGCAGCTACGACGGCAGCCCCATCCCGCTGGCCGAGATGCGCGAGTGGCGCGACGGCACCGTGGCCCGCATCCTCGACCTGGCGCCCCGGCGGGTGCTGGAGATCGGTGTCGGCTCGGGCCTCCTGCTGGGGCGGATCGCGCCCGAGGCCGAGGCCTACTGGGGCACCGACATCTCGCAGTCGATCGTGGAGCCGCTGCGAGCTGACCTGGGGCCCCAGCCCTGGGGCGACCGGGTCGAGCTGCGCTGCCAGCCTGCGCACATCGCCGAGGACCTGCCGGGCGGGTTCGACGTGGTGTTGGTCAACTCAGTGGCGCAGTACTTCCCCCACGTCGACTACCTGCTCGACGTCGTGCGGGCGGCGCTGGCGCAGCTGGCGCCGGGCGGCGCGCTGTTCCTCGGTGACGTGCGCGACCTGCGCAGCCTGCGGATCCTGCAGACGTCGATCGCGCTGCAGCGGGGCGCCGACGACGTCGGGGCCGCGGTCGAGCGGGCGCTCGCCCTGGAGAAGGAGCTGCTGGTCGACCCGGCGCTGTTCGCCCGGCTGGGTGAGTGGGTCGGCGACGTGGGCTCGATCGCCGTGCTGCGCAAGCGCGGGCGGGGCCACAACGAGCTGACCCGGCACCGCTACGACGTGGTGGTGCACAAGGCCGACGGGTCGCCGCTCGCCACTGGCACGCCGTCGACGGTCCTGACCTGGGGCGTCGACGTCGACGGTCTCGACGAGCTGCGCGACCGGCTGTCGTCGCTGACGTCGGGGTCGTCGTGGCGGGTCGAGCGGATCCCCGATCCGCGGACCTCGGGCGAGGTCGTGGCCGCCGAGCTGAGCGATAGGGGCGACGTGGCGGCCGCCGCGGCGGCGCTGGGCAGCTGCCACGGGATCGAGCCGGAGGACGTCGTCGCTCTGGGGCTGCCGTGCGTCGTCGTGCCCGGTCGGCGGCTCGGCACCTATGACGTCGAGTCGCCCGGGCTGGCCCCACGGTGGGACGACGCCGGTGGGTTGGCCGAGCTGGCCAACGACCCCACGTCCAGCCGGCGCCGGACCGGGTTCGTGCCCGCGCTGCGGGAGCACCTGAAGCGGAGCCTGCCCGACTACATGGTCCCGGCGGCGTTCGTCGTGCTCGACCGCCTGCCGCTCACGGTCAACGGCAAGCTCGACCGCCGCGCCCTGCCGCAGCCCGACACCGGGCCCACCGGGCCGTCGCGCCCGCCGTCGGGCCCGGTCGAGGCGACGTTGTGCGAGCTGTTCGCCGAAGTGCTGGGCCTCGACCTGGTCGGTCCCGACGACGACTTCTTCGACCTCGGCGGTCACTCCCTGCTGGCCACCCGCGTCGTCAGCCGGGCCCGTCGGGCGCTGGGTGTCGAGCTGGCGATCCGGGAGCTGTTCGAGGCCCCGACGGTGGCGGCGCTCGCGGAACGCCTCGCCGACCGGGTCGGCGGTCCGGTCCGTCCACCGCTGGTGGCCGGCCCCCGTCCCGACGTCCTGCCGCTGTCGCCCGCCCAGGCCCGCCTGTGGCTGCTGCACCAGATGGAGGAGGACCTCGCCGCCTACAACTTCCCGCTGGTCGTGCGGGTGGGCGCCGACATCGATGCCGACGTGCTCCACCGGGCGCTCGACGATGTCGTCGCCCGGCACGAGTCCCTGCGCACGGTGTTCGCCGAGGTCGACGGCGTGCCGGCGCAGCAGATCGTCCCCGAGACCGAGGCCCGGATCGCCTTCGAGTTGGTGACGGCCGACGATGCCGACGAGGCCCGCGCGGTCATCGACGAGCTGGTGCAGCGGCCGTTCGACCTCGGGCGCGACCTGCCCATCCGGGCCGCTGTCGTCGAGACGCCCGCGGGCGAGCGGATCGTCGTGGTGGTCCTGCACCACATCACCACCGACGAGTGGTCCGACCGTCCTTTCCTGGGCGACCTCACCGCGGCCTACCTGGCCAGCAGCGCCGGCCGGGAGCCGGGCTTCACGCCGCTGCCCGTGCAGTACGCCGACTACACGCTCTGGCAGCAGGCGCTGCTGGGCGACCCCGGCGATCCCGGCAGCCTCCACGCCCGCCAGCTCGACCACTGGCGCACGGTGCTGGCGGGCGCGCCCGAGGAGCTGACGGCGCCGAGCGACCGGCCCCGCCCGGCGGTGCCGTCCTACCGCGGCGGCATCGTCGACGCCCCGCTGCCGGGCGACGTCCACGAGCGGTTGCGCGCCCTCTGCCTCGACGCCGGGGCCAGCACCTTCATGGGCGTCCACGCCGCGGTCGCGGTGCTGCTGCATCGCCTGGGGGCCGGCGACGACGTGGTGTTGGGGGCGCCGGTGACGGGTCGGTCGGACGAAGCCCTGGAGGACCTGGTGGGGTTCTTCGTCAACACCCTGGCGCTGCGGACCGACCTGTCGGGCGACCCGACGTTCGCCGATTTGCTCGAGCGGGTGCGGGCCGGCGACCTCGCCGCGCTCGACAACCAGGACGTCCCGTTCGACGCCGTCGTGGAGGCGCTGAACCCTGTGCGCTCCCGGGCGCGCAACCCGCTGTTCCAGGTGATGGTGGGGTACCTGAACCGCCCCGAGGGCGTGCTCGACGCCTTCGGCACCCCCGACGACGCCCGCGTCGCGTTCGACCAGGGCACCACCAAGTTCGACCTCAACTGGATCTTCGCCGAGACCGGCTCCGCCCGCTGCGACGTGCACCTGGAGTACGCCGCCGACCTGTTCGACCGCACCACCGCCGAGGCGCTGGTGGCCCGGGTCGTGCGGGTGCTCGACCAGGTGACCGCCGACCCCGGCCTGCGGCTCAGCCAGGTCGACCTGCTGCGTGACGACGAGCGGGCCCGGGTCGTGCACGGCTTCCGCGGCACCTCCCACCCGGTCCCCGACGAGACGCTGCTCGACCGCATCGAGCGGCAGGCGGTGGCGACCCCGGAGGCGGTGGCCGTGGTGTTCGAGGGCGAGCGGCTGACCTACGCCGAGCTCGACGCCCGGTCGTCAGCGGTGTCCGCGGCATTGCGGTCGGCCGGCGCGGGGCCGGAGACCGTCGTGGCGGTGGCGCTGCCGCGGAGCGTCGAGCTGATGGTGGCCCTGGTGGGGGCCCTGAAGTCGGGGGCGGCCTACGTGCCGCTCGACCCCGACCTGCCGGCCGAGCGGGCTGCGGTCATCGTCGAGGACTCCGGTGCCCTGCTCACGATCACCCCCGAATTTCCTGAACTTTTCGGCACTCCGGGTCCCTTCACTGTCACACCCCGTGGCTTTGATGGTCGCATGAGTCCGGACAACCCCGCCTACCTCATCTTCACCTCCGGGTCGACGGGGCGGCCCAAGGGCGTGGCGGTGTCGCACCGGGCGATCGTCAACCGGCTCGCCTGGATGCAGTCCCAATGGCCGCTCGGCTCCACCGACCGGGTGCTGCAGAAGACGCCGACCGGCTTCGACGTGTCGGTGTGGGAGCTGTTCTGGCCGCTGTGCCATGGCGCCGCCGTGGTGCTGGCGGCGCCGGGTGCCCACCGAGACCCGATCGAGCTGGCCGAGGTCATCGGGCGGGAGGCGATCACCACCCTGCACTTCGTGCCGTCGATGCTGGAGGCCTTCCTCGGCGTCGACGAGGTCACCGCCGACGCGGGTTGGGCCCGGAGCCTGCGCCAGGTGTTCGCCAGCGGCGAGGCCCTGCCCGTCGACCTTGTCCGGCGCTGGACGGAGCTCACCGGCCTGCCCGTGCACAACCTCTACGGGCCCACCGAGGCAGCGGTCGACGTCACGTGGCACGACCCCACCCGGGAGCTGCCTGCGGCGGGCACCGTGCCGATCGGCCGCCCGGTGTGGAACACGGGCACCCTCGTGCTCGACGGCTACCTGTGGCCGGTCCCGATCGGCGTGCCCGGCGAGCTGTACCTCACCGGCGTGCAGCTGGCTCGGGGCTACCACGGTCGCGCGGGCCTGAGCGCCGAGCGCTTCGTTGCCCACCCGTTCGGTGCGCCGGGCGAGCGGATGTACCGGACAGGGGACCTGGTCCGCTGGCAGCCCGACGGCACCCTCGATTACCTCGGCCGCACGGATCACCAGGTGAAGCTGCGGGGCAACCGGATCGAGCTCGGCGAGATCGAGGCGGCGCTGCTGGCGCTCGAGGGCGTCGGCCACGCCACGGTCCTGGTCCACGACAGCCGGTTGGTCGCTTACCTCGTCGGGCCGGAGCTGCCTGACGACGACTCGTTGCGAACGGCGTTGTCGGCTGGGCTGCCCGACTACATGGTGCCCGGCGCCTTCGTGCGGTTGGACACGCTGCCGCTGACGCCGAACGGCAAGCTCGACCGGGCCGCGCTGCCGGCTCCGGAGGGCGCCCGGCCCGTCGTGTCACGCCGGCCGGCGACGCCGGTCGAGGCCGGGTTGTGCGCCATCGTCGCCGAGGTCCTCGGTGTCGACGACGTCGGTGTCGACGACGGCTTCTTCGCTCTCGGTGGTCACTCGCTGCTGGCGGCGAAGGTGGTGTCCCGGGCCCGTCGCGACCTGGGCATCGGCCTGGCGGTGCGCGACCTGTTCGAGGCCCCCACCGTGGCCGGCCTGGCCGCACGCGCTCGCACCGACGCTCCCACCCGTCCGGCGCTGGTGGCGGGGGAGCGGCCCGACGTGCTGCCGCTGTCGTTCGCTCAGCAGCGCCTGTGGCTGATCGACCAGGTGGAGGAGGGCACGACCGCCTACAACTTCCCGCTCGTCGCCCGGCTCCACGGCGATCTCGACCTGGGGGCGCTCCGAGCAGCCTTGGGCGACGTGGTCGAGCGGCACGAGGCGCTGCGCACCACCTTCGGCGACCGCGACGGCCGTCCCCACCAGCGGGTGCTCGACGCGGCCGCAGCCCGGGCGGCGCTCCGGGTGGAGGTGCGCGCCGCCTCGTCAGCCGACATCGACGGCCAGGTGGCGGCGGCTGCGGGCCAGCCGTTCGACCTGACGTCGGACCTGCCGTTGCGGGCAACCGTCCTGGTGGTCGGGCCCCAGGAGCATGTCGTCGTGCTGACGCTGCACCACGTGGCGGTCGACGAGTGGTCCGACGGCCCCTTCCTGAGCGATCTCGACCGGGCCTACCGGGCCCGGGTCGCCGGCTCCGCCGCCGACTGGACGCCGCTGCCGGTGCAGTACGCCGACTACGCCGTCTGGCAGCGCCGGCTGCTGGGCGACCCGTCCGATCCCGCCAGCCTCGCCGCCCGCCAGCTGGGCTTCTGGCGCACCGCCCTCGATGGCGTCGCCGACGAGATGCCCCTGCCTGCCGACCGGCCGCGGCCTGCCGCCCCATCGCACCAGGGTGGCACCACCGGAGCCCCGCTCGACCCGGCGGTCTACGCGGCGCTGCGCGACGCCGCGAACGCCGCGGGGGTGAGCACCTTCATGTACCTGCACGCTGCGGTCGCCGCGCTGCTGCATCGGCTCGGTGCGGGCGACGACGTGGTGCTGGGGGCGCCGGTGGCGGGTCGGTCCGACGAGGCCCTGGACGGCCTGGTGGGGTTCTTCGTCAACACGCTGGTGCTGCGGGCCGACCTGTCGGGCAACCCGAGGTTCGCGGAGCTGCTCGACCGGGTGCGGGCCGCCGACCTCGCGGCGTTCGACCACCAGGACGTGCCGTTCGAGTGGGTGGTCGACGCCCTGGCCCCGGTGCGCTCCCGGGCGCGCAACCCGCTGTTCCAGGTGATGGTCGGCCACGTCCACCGCCCCGACCCGGCTGCGCTGTTCGGCCTGCGGGCCGAGGCAATCGCCTACGACCCCGGTGTCGCCAAGTTCGACCTCAACTGGATCCTGGCCGAGTCGCCCGCCGGCCTCCACGTCGGCGTCGAGTACGCGGCCGACCTGTTCGACCGCGCCACGGTCGACGGGCTGATCGCTCGGCTCGCCACCCTGCTGGCCCACACGGTCGCCCATCCCGACACCCCGCTGAGGGAGCTCCCGGTCGCCCCGGCGGGCGCCGCTCCGATGGTCACGACCCCCGAACCGGTTGCAGTTCCGGTGGCAGTTGCGGCGAACGCTCCGGCACCCGTCGCCGAGGCCGGGCGGCTGCAGGATCTGTTCGCCCAGGTGCTCGGGCTGAGTGAGGTCGGCCCCGACGACGACTTCTTCGCCCTGGGCGGCGACAGCATCGTGGCGATCGCCCTGGTGTCGGCGGCCCGCAAGGCGGGCTTCCCGGTGCGGGCTCGGCACGTCTTCGACGCCCCGACGCCGGCGGGTCTGGCGGCGCTGGCGGCAGCGCTGCCCGTCGATGCCGTGCCAACGGAACCGTTGCCCGTCGACGACGGGATCGGCGACGTGGTGCCGCTGCCGATCGTCCACTGGCTGCGCCAGCGGGGTGGCCCGGTCGAGCGGGTCAACCAGTCGCTGCTGCTCCAGGTGCCGGCCCGGGCCGACCTCGCGACCTTGGCGGCGGCCCTACAGACCGTCGTCGACCACCACGACGCCCTCCGCCTGCAGCTCCACCGCGACCCGCTGCTGCCCGACGTCTGGCGCACCGAGGTGCGTCCCGTGGGGAGCGTCGATGCCGCTGCCTGGCTGCAGCGGGTCGACGCCGCGGTCCCGGTCGAGGATGCCCTGGCCGGGGCGGTCGAGCGCCTCGATCCCGACGCCGGCGTCGTTCTCCAGGCCGTCTGGTTCGACGCCGGCGGCGACGCCCCGGGCCGGCTGCTGCTCGTCGCCCATCACCTCGTGATCGACGGCGTGTCGTGGCGCATCCTCGTCCCCGACCTGGCCACCGCCTGGACGGCGGCGTCCGTGGGGGCGACGGCCGTGCTGGAGCCGGTGCCGACGTCGCTGCGGCGGTGGTCCCGCCTGGTCGCCGACACGGCCCACACCCCCGACCTGCTCCGCGACCTCGCCCTGTGGCACGCCGTCCTCGCTCCCGGCGCCGACCTGGTCGACGGCCCGGCCACGCCCGACAGCACCGCCGCGACCCTCGACACGGTCGTTGATCCCGAGGTGACAGCGGCAGCCCTCACGACGGTTCCCGCCGGCGTCCACGGCCGGGTCGACGACGTGCTGCTGACCGCGCTGGCGCTTGCGGTGCGCGCATGGCGGCAGCGCCGCGGCGACGACCGCACCGAGCTGCTGGTCGAGCTCGAGGGCCACGGCCGCGACAGCGACGACGTCGACCTGGCGCGCACCGTCGGCTGGCTCACCACCGTCCGTCCCGTCCGCCTCGCTCCCGGTTCCGGGAGCGTCGGGACCGCCCTGAAAGCCGTGAAGGAGCAGCTCCGGACCGGCGGCCCCGACGCCGCCCAGCGCTATGGGGTGCTGCGCCACCTCCACCCGCAGGCCGGTCCCGTGCTGGCCGCTCGGGCACAGCCGCAGGTGCTCTTCAACTACCTCGGCCGGGTCGTGGAACCCACGGCGGCCGACTGGTTCCCGGTGGCGGAGGTCGACGCGGCGGTGGCGCCGTCGCACGTCCTGCAGGTCGACGCGGTGGCCGAGGGCGACTGCCTGCGGGTCCGTTGGACCTTCACCGACAGCCTCGCCGAGACCGACGTCGCCGAGCTGGCCGACGGGTTCGCCGCCGCTCTGTCCGCGCTCGCCGCGGCGCCCGCCGCCGGCTTCACCCCGTCGGACGTGCCGGGCCTCGGCCTCGACCAGGCGGGGATCGACGGGATCGAGGTGGCGCACCCCGGCGGGATCGAGGCCCTGTGGCCGCTGACCCCGCTGCAGGAGGGCCTGCACTTCCTGTCGTCGTTCGACGCCGACGGTCTCGACGTCTACACGGTCCAGCTGGTTCTCGAGCTCGAAGGCCGGGTCGAGGGCGACCGGTTGCAGCAAGCCCTCGCCGCCCTGCTCGACCGCCACCCCAACCTGCGGGCCGGCTTCCACACCACCCCCGAGGGCGCGGCCGTCCAGGTCGTCGCCCGCGGTGTGGCCGTGCCCTACCGCGAGGTCGACGGCGACGGCGACGCCGTGCTCCTCACGGCAGCCGACGACCGCACCGCCCGCTTCGAGCTGGGCCGTCCTCCGCTGCTGCGGGCCAGCCTGGTCCGCACTTCGCAGGGCGACCGGCTGGTGCTCACCGCCCACCACCTGGTGGTCGACGGCTGGTCGATGCCACTGCTGGTCGGTGAGCTGCAGGCCATCTACCGCGACGCCGACCTGCCGCCGGCCGCGCCGTTCAGCCGCTACCTCCAGTGGCTCGCCGGGCGCGACCGCGACGAGGCACGGGCCGCCTGGGCCGAGGCGCTCCGCGGCCTCACCGAGCCCACCCTGCTCGCCCCGGTCGACCCCGATCGCCCGTCGGTGCTCCCCGAGGTGGTCCGCTGGCGGCTGCCGGCCGACCTCAGCACCCGCGTCGCCGCCCGCGCCCGAGCCCACGGCCTCACGCTGAACACGGTGGTCGACGGCGCCTGGGCGCTGCTGCTGGCCCGGCTGACGGGTCGCGACGACGTCGTCTTCGGCGCCACCGTGTCCGGCCGGTCGCCTGAGGTGCCGGGCATCGAGACGATGGTCGGCGTCTTCATCAACACGCTGCCGGTGCGGGTGCGGCTGCGCCCGGCCGAGTCGTTGGCGGAGCTGCTGGCCCGCATCCAAGCCGAGCAGGCCCGGCTGCTCGACCACCAGCACGTGGGCCTCGCCGAGTTGCAGCGCCTGGTGGGTGCCGGAGAGCTGTTCGACACCCTGGTCGTGTTCGAGAACTACCCGATCGCTCCGAGCACCGCGGTCCCGGCGAGCGACGACATCGAGACCGGCGCCGACGACGGGCTGGTGCTGACCGGCGGCTCGGCCACCGACGCCACCCACTACCCGCTGACGCTGGCCGTCGAGCCGGGGGAGCGGATCACGCTGGCGCTCGAGCACCGGCCCGACCTGTTCACGCCCGCCGAAGCCGAGCTGCTGGCGGTGCGCCTGGCCCGGGCGCTGGAGACCTTCGCCGACCACCCCGACCGTCCGGTCGCCCGCGTCGACCTCCTCGCCGGCGACGAGCGCGCCGCCCTCGTCGGCCAGGACCCCCGAGTCGCTGCTGCACCGGCGGCGACGATCCCGCAGCTGTTCGCGACCCAGGTCGCCCGCGTCCCCGACGCCACGGCGCTGGTGTGCGAGGGCACGCGCTCCACCTACGCCGAGCTGGACGCCCGCACCAACCGCCTGGCCCGCCGGCTCCTGGGCCTCGACGCCGGGATCGGCCCCGAGGCGATCGTGGCGCTCCTGCTGCCGCGCTCCGAGGCGGTGGTCGAGGCGTTGCTGGCGGTCCAGAAGGCCGGGGCCGCCTACCTCCCCCTCGACCCGGACCTCCCGGCCCCGCGCCTCCGCGAGATCCTCGCCGACGCCCGGCCCGCCGCCGTCGTCACCTGCCGCGGCGTCGAGGTACCCGACGACCTGCCCGTCGTCCTGCTCGACGATCCTGCGATCGATGACCTGGGAGCCCACCCGGTCGGCGACGACGAGCGCACCACTCCGCTGGGTCCCGACCACCCGGCGTACGTGGTCTACACGTCGGGATCGACGGGCCGGCCCAAGGGCGTCGTGGTGCCGCACCGGAACATCGCGGCGCTGCTGGCCAGCCATCGCCGGCACCTGTTCGCCCCCACCGAGGCGCGGCTCGGGCGGGCCCTGCGTATCGGGCACGCCTGGCCGTTCTCGTTCGACGCCTCCTGGCAGCCGCTGCTGGGGCTGCTCGACGGGCACGCCATCCACGTCGCCACCGACGACGTCCGCCACGACCCGCAGCGCCTCACCGGCCTGCTCGTCGACGACGCCATCGACTTCGTGGAGGTGACGCCGTCGCACCTGGGGCAGCTCGTCGCCGCCGGGCTGGGCACCCGCGGGCGGCTGCCGCTGGCCCTGCTGGGCGTCGGCGGCGAGGCCGTGCCGCCCCCGCTGTGGAGCGAGCTGCAGAACCTCCGCGGCACCGAGGCCTACAACTTCTACGGCCCCACCGAGTGCACGGTCGACACGGTGGTGGGCCGCGTGCGCGACACGGAGCGGCCGGTGATCGGCCGGCCCGTCGACGGCACCGTCGCCTACGTGCTCGACGGCGGCCTGGCGCCGGTGCTGCCCGACGTCACCGGCGAGCTGTACCTCGCCGGCCCCCAGCTGGCCCGCGGCTACCTGGGCCGTCCCGGCCTCAGCGCCGAGCGCTTCGTCGCCGATCCGTTCGGCCCGCCCGGCGCCCGCATGTACCGCACCGGCGACGCCGTCCGCCGCGACCACGACGGCACGATCGAGTTCGTCGGACGCGCCGACGACCAGGTGAAGATCCGCGGCTACCGCATCGAACCCGGCGAGGTCGAGGCGGCGCTGGCCACCCACCCGGCCGTCGGCCAGGTCACGGTGACGGCCCGGGGCGACGCCCCCGGTGTGAGCCGCCTGGTCGCCTACGTGGTGCCCGCGCCGGGCACCACCGTCGATCCTGCGGCCGTGCGCGCCCACGCCGCCGACCTGCTGCCCGGCCACATGGTCCCTGCCGCGGTCGTGACCCTCCGCGCCCTGCCGCTCACGCCCAACGGCAAGCTCGACCGCGACGCTCTGCCCGCCCCCGACTTCGGCGCCCTGTCGGCCGGGGCCCCACCACGCGACGAGCGGGAGGCCCTGCTGGCCGGCCTGTTCGCCACGGCGCTGGGCCTGCCGCTGGTCGGCATCCGCGACAGCTTCTTCGACCTGGGCGGCGACAGCATCGTCTCGATGCAGCTGGTCAGCCTGGCCCGGGAGGCCGGGCTGGTGTTCACCCCGCGCGACGTCTTCCGCCACAAGACCGTGGCGGCGCTGGCCCCGATGGCCCGCAGCACGGCGACGCTGGTCGTCGAGGAGGCCGGGGCCGGCATCGGTCGCCTGGCGCCCACCCCGATCGTCCACTGGCTCCGGGAGCTCGGCGGTCCGATCGACCGGTTCCACCAGGTCGTGCTCCTGGAGGTCCCGGCCGAGGTGCGGGAGGCCACGCTGGTCGCCGCCCTCGGCGCCCTTGTCGACCACCACGACGCCCTCCGCCTGCACCTCCACCGACCGTCGTGGGAGCTGGAGGTGCGGCCCGCCGGCAGCGTCGACGCCGCGGCCTGCCTGACCCGGGTCGACGTGGCAGGTCGCAGCGACGACGAGCTGGCGACCGAGGCGCTGGCCCGCTGGGACCAGGCGGCCGGCGCCCTCGACCCCGCGGCCGGCGTGATGCTGCGGGCCGTGTGGTTCGACGCCGGCCCCGACCGCAGCGGTCGGCTGCTGCTCGTCGCCCACCACCTCGTCACCGACGGCGTGTCGTGGCGGATCCTCCTCCCCGACCTGGCTGCCGCCTGGCTGGCGGTGGAGGCCGGAGAACCCTCGACGCTGGCGCCGGTCGGCACGTCGCTGCGTCGCTGGTCCGAGCTGCTGCACCGTGAGGATCGCCGGGCGGAGCTGCCGTTCTGGGAGGCGCTGCTGAGCGCCCCGCTCGCCCCGCTCGGCGGCCGTCCGGTCGATCCGGCCGTCGACGTGGTGGAGACCGAGGCGGAGCTGACGGTGGTGGTGCCGGCGGAGACAGCGTCCCTGCTGCTCACGCAGGTGCCGGCCCGCTACGAGGCCACGATGGACGAGGTGCTGCTCGCCGCCCTGTCCGCGGCGTTCGACCGCCCGGTGCTGGTCGAGCTGGAGGGTCACGGCCGCGAGGAGGTCGTCGGCGCCGCCGACCTGTCCCGCACCGCCGGCTGGTTCACCAGCCTCACCCCGGTGCGCCTCGACCCCGGCGAACCAGGGGACGACGCCGACCTCGACCGGCTCGTCGCCCGCACCCAGGAACGCCTGCGGTCGCTGCCCGACGGCGGGATCGGCTACGGCATCCTCCGCTACCTCCACGCCGACACCGCGCCCCGGTTGGCCGCCCTGCCCCGTCCCCAGGTGCTGTTCAACTACCTCGGCCGGTTCGGCGCCGACATCGACGACGGCGGCAGCGGCTGGCGCCCCGCACCCGAGGCCGGCGTGTTCGGCGGCGGCGCCGACCCCCGGATGCCGCTGTCCCGCCCCCTCGAGATCAACGCCCTGGCGGTCGACGCCGGAGCGGGCCCCGAGCTGCGGGCCACGTGGTCGTGGCCCGACGGGGTCCTCACCGAACCCGAGGTGCAAGTGCTCGCCGACCGCTGGGTCGCGGTGCTCACCGCCCTGGTGCGTCATGTCGGAGCGCCGGGAGGTCCAGCGTGAGGACCTCCACCTTCGCCACCGGCGGCCGGTACGCCACGGCCGCCACCACACCGGGCTGCACGGGCACGTCGGCGAGCATCCAGCCGTCGGCTCGGGGAGTCTCGGCCAGGGGGCCGATGCCGACGTGCACCGTGTCGGGGTCGACGCCGAGACCGGTGCCGCGCCCCTTCAGCAGCGCCTCCTTGCGCACCCAGCACCGGAGTGCGGCGGCGCTGCGGTCCGGCTCGCTCAAGGCGTCCACCGCCGCCCGTTCGGACGAGTCCAGGGCCGACGCCAGGTCGTCGGCGGCCACCCGCCCGACGGTCTCCACGTCGACGCCCACGTCGACCGGCGCCACGGCCACTGCTATCAGGCCGTCGGTGGAGGAGAGCGAGAACGCCACGTCGTCACGGCCGAGGAGTACCGGCCGACCGTGGAGCTCGGCGCACAGGGGACAGGTGGCGCGGGCGAACGACACCGCCGCGGGGTCGATGCCGAGCTGCCGACCCAGGACCGTCCGGAGGACGACATGTCGGGCCACGTAGCGGGCGCGGTCGCGGGGGCGCTTCCGTCGGGCGGCCTCGTCGGTCTCGTCGGCGTCGAGCAGCGACCACCACGAGGCCGGGACGTCACCCGGCTCCGGGTCGGTCGCGACCACCCACACCTGCACCTCCATCCCCACAAGGTAGGTCGGGCATGACGTCGGCGAAGATCGCGGGCATCGGGGCGGTGACCGGCTACGGGTGGGGCTTCGCGGCGCTGCGCGACGGCGTGGCCGGCGGACGCAGCGCGGCCCACGCCCAGGTGGTCGACGGGCTCGACGTCGTCGCCGCCACGGTCCCGCACCACCCCGGCACCGGCGACGGCACCTCCCGCTACGAGGAGGCGGCGCTGTTCGCGGTGGCCGACGCGCTGGCCGACGCCCGGGACCGCGGCTGGGAGGCCGGCGGCACGGTCGGCGTCGTCTTCTGCACCGGCATCGGTGACATCCGCACCGTGCGCGACGGCTACTTCCGCGACTCCCGGCCCCTGCCCAGCGCCTTCCCCCACATGCTCCACACCTCGCCGGGCTCGCTGCTCAGCCAGCGGTACGGCTGGACCGGGCCCAACCTCGTCGTCAACGCCGCCTGCTCGTCCGGCAACGCCGCGCTGCAGCTGGCCGAGCAGTGGCTGACCTCCGGCGTCGCCACCGACGTGATCGTCGCCGGCGCCGAGTTCTGCGTGATCGAAGAGATCGTCACCGGCTTCCGCCGCATGCGGGTGCTCGTCGGCGACGGCGCCTCCGCCAGCGACTGCCGCCCGTTCCAGGAGGGCAGCCGCCGCTTCTTCCTCGGCGAGGCCGCGGTGGCCCTGGTCGTCACCGGCGAGGCCGACCGCCCCCGCGCCACCTACCTCGGCGGCGCCGCCACCCACGACGCCTTCCACCTCGTCGCCCCCGCCCCCGACGGCGCCCAGCTCGAACGCTGCTACCGCGCCGCCCTCGCCGACGCCGCCGTCGACGCGGGTGACATCGCCCTGGTGAAGGCCCACGGCAGCGGCACGCCACTCAACGACCAGGTCGAGGCCGCGCTGCTCGACCGGCTGTTCCCACCGGCCACCCAGGTGTGCAGCTACAAGCCGCTGGTCGGCCACTGCATGGCCCTGGCGTCGCTGGCCGAGCTCGCCGGCCTCGTCGCCGGCTACGAGATCGACCGCCTGCCGGCCCACGTCACCGACGACCCCGCCCACCCCCGCCTCGCCGACGCCGGGCCGCCCGCGGACGGGCTGGTGCTGTGCGGGTCGGTGGGCCTGGGCGGCGCCAACACCGCCGCCGTGTTCGACATCCCGAGAGGAGAACTCCCATGAGCCAGACCGTTACCGCCGATTCCATCCTCGCCAAGCTCCAGGGCGCCTACGACGTGGTGAAGGCCGCCAGTCCCCGCACCCTCAGCCTCGACGACCGCCTGGTCGACGACCTGCGCCTCGACTCGCTCGACCTCATCGACGTGGTGTCGGTGCTGGAGGAGTCGTTCTCGCCCGACGTGGTCGACCAGGTGATCGAGCGCTCGGCCGAGATCGAGACCGTGGGCCAGCTGGTCGACAGCTTCGTCGCGGCGTCGTGACCGACCGGGTCGACACGGTCCTGGTCTTCGAGGGCCAGGGCGCCCGCACGATCGCCACCGAGCCGCCCGTCGACCTGACCACGCTGGCCGCCGCCGAGGCGCAGGCGGCGATCGTCCGCCACCAGGTGGCCCGGGCCCAGCCCTACCGGCGCAAGGGCGCCTACGCCGTGGTCGGCCAGAGCCTGGGCGAGATCTCGGCGCTGGTCGTTGCCGGTGCCCTCGCCCTCGACGACGCCCTCGACCTAGTGCGGCTGCGAGCCGAGCTGCCCGGCGAGCTGCTGGAGCCCCGGGAGTGGACGATGGCGTCGCTCACCCGGGTGCGGAGCGGACCCGTGGAAGCCGCGGCGACGGACCTGCCGCTGTGGGTCGTGGGCCACAACGGTCCCGCCGACTGCATCGTGGTGGGGGAGCGCGCCGCCTTCGTCACCTTCGCCACCCGGCTCGGCCTCACCGACAAGACCTACCGGGAGCTGCCCGTCACCCACCCGTACCACACGCCGTTGATGCGGCCGGTCGCCACGGCGCTGGCGGCCGAGCTGGACGGGATCGACGTGCGCTACCCGGCCGTGCCCGTGCTGTCACCCACCGGCCCGCGATCGATCACCGACGCCGGCGAGGCTCGCCACGTCATCACCGAGGCACTGGTGTCGCCGGTGGCCTGGTCGGCCGCGCTGCACC
>DATHJB010000100.1 GCA_035316325.1 Acidimicrobiales bacterium | reverse complement strand
CCTGGCCGGCGGGATCGGTCGACGACGACGTGGCCCTGGCGTCGGCCACCGCCGCGGCGGCGCAGGGGCTGGGCGCCCGGCTGGTGTTCGTGCGGGGGACCGCCGGCGACGACGCGGAGCACGCCGCGGCCTCGGCCGAGGCGATCGTGAAGGCCCTGACGCCGGCGGTGCAGGTGGCCGTGGGGCCGGCGGGCGTGCACTCCGACGGCGTCGAGACCTTCCGGCTGCTGGCGGAGGTGGCCGAACGGTACGGGCTGCGGCGGCGGACGCAGGCCAACGAGGTGGTCGACGTCGAGCGGGCGCTCGAGCGCTACGGGCGGCGGCCGTTGGAGCTGCTCGACGAGTGGGGCTGGCTGGCGCCGGACGTCACCCTGGCCCACCTGTGCGCCATCTCCCCGGAGGAGGCGCAGCTGGTGGCCGGGTCGGGGGTGTCGGCGACCCACGCCCCCGGGTGCGACCTGGTGATGGGGTGGGGCGTGGCGCCGGCGGGCGACCTGCTCGACCGGGGCGTCGCCGTGGGGTTGGGCACCAGCGGGGGCGGCACCAACGACGCCGGGCACCTCCTGGCCGACGCCCGCCTGGCCATGCAGGTGGCGCCCATGACGGGGCGGCCGTTGACGGCCCGGGAGGTGCTGACGCTGGCGACGGCCGGCTCGGCGGCGGGGCTGGGGCGACCGGACCTCGGGCACCTGGAGCCGGGGGCCGCCGCCGACCTGTGTTGCTGGGACGTCACCGGCGTGGCCGACGCCGGGGTCGCGGATCCGCTTGCCGGTCTGGTGTGGGCCGGGCCGGGGCGTCGGCCGCGCCACGTCGTGGTCGCCGGGGAGGTCGTCGTGCGGGACGGGCAGCTGGTCGCCGAGGACGAGCACACCGTCGCCTCCCGCCTCCGCTCCCTCGTGTCCGCCCGCCGCCGATGAGCGGGACCGACCACGACGTCGTGGTCGTCGGGGGTGGGCACAACGGGTTGATCTGTGCGGCCTACCTGGCCCGGGCGGGGCTCGACGTGGTCGTCGTGGAGGCCCGGGAGGATGTGGGCGGCTGCGCCTCGACGGTGATCCCGGCGGCGCTGGGGGCCCGGGTCAACGTGTGCAACTGCGACCACCTCACGTTCCGGACCACGCCGATCGCCGACGAGCTGGGCCTGGCCGACCACGGCCTCCGCTACCTCGACGTCGAGCCGGCACAGCTGTCGCTGAGCTGGGACGGTGCCGCGCCGTGGACCTTCCACCACGACCTCGCCGCCACGCTCGACTCGTTGCGACAGGCGCACCCCGACGAGGTCGAGGGCTACCGGCGCTACGTCCGGGTCGCCAGACCGGTCGCCGAGCTGGTGCTCGAGCTGGCGGGCGCGCCCCCGACGCTCCCGGCGGTCGCCCGGCGGGTGCTCGACCGGCGGGCCCGGGGCGTTGCCACCCTGCTGCGCTGGAGCCGCCGCACCGCGGTCGACGTGCTGCGGGGCTTCTTCCGCAGCGACGCCCTGCTGGCCCCCGTGCTCACCACCGGCCCGGCGGTGTGGGGCATCACCGGCGAGCACCAGCGCACGGGGATGGCCGCCCTGGGCTACGCGATGAAGCACGTCGCCCGGGTCGGGCGGCCCGAGGGCGGCAGCGGTCGCCTCACCGACGCCGTGGCCGCGTCGTTCCTGGCGTCGGGCGGCCGCGTGCGGTGCGGGCAGCGGGTGGGCGGCATCCTCTGCGACGGCGAGCAGGTGCTGGGTGTCGAGCTGGAGGGCGGCGAGGTCGTGCGGGCGACGAGGGTGGTCGTCGCCTGCGACCCCCGGCGGGCCTTCGTCGAGTGGCTGCGCGATCCGCCGGCCGGGGCCGCCGAGGTGCTCCGGCGCTGGTCGGAGCAACCGCAGCACGAGGGCTACGAGTCGAAGCTCGACGCCGTGGTGGCCGAGCCGCCCCGGTTCCCCGGCGTCGACGGCGACCTGGTCCCGACGGCGATCGTCGCCCCGAGCGTGGCGGGACTCCGTGACGCCCACCGCCTCATGGGCGACGGGCAGATCGCCGACCGGCCTCCCCTGTTCGTCAACGTCCCCTCGGTGCTCGACCCGACGATGCGGGTGGGGCCTCGAGGCGACCACGTCCTGAGCCTGGAAGTCCTCGGCACGCCCTACTCGCTGGCCGGCGGCTGGGAGGGGTCGTCCGAGCCGGAGCGCTGGCTGGAGGCCCTCGCCTCGCTGGCCGAGCCCGGGTTCCTCGACGGCGTGCGGCGCTGGCGGGTCATGACGCCACCCGACTACGAGCGCGACTTCTCGCTCACCAGGGGCCACGCCCCATCGTTCGCCGGTGGTCCCCTCGCGGCGCTGCTGGGACGCGACCGGGAGCTCACCCGCTACCGCACCCCCGTCGCGGGCCTCTACCTCACCGGCGCCGCCACCTTCCCCGGCGCCGGCGTGTGGGGAGCGTCGGGCCGCAACACCGCCCACGTCGTCCTCCACGACGTGGGCGGTGCCACGAGCAACTGACCTGCGGGACCCGGACTCCGGGTCCTAGGGGAGGCCGATCGAGTCGTCGATGAACTCGTTGGTGACGACGTCCTCGGCGGTGACGCCCTCCTTGATCGAGTCGACCCCGACGCTCTCGAAGATCGGCAGCGTCTCGTCGATCAGGGTCTGGACCCGCTCCATGTCGAAGTTCCCGATCACGTCGTCCGGCCCGTTCGACACCAGGCCCTCGTCGGTCATCACCTCGACGGCGTCGGCGTTGCCCTCCGCCGACAGCGTCCAGAACGACGCCATGTCCTCGACGTAGCCCAGGAAGAAGTCGTTCATGGGTTCCGGGTCGGCCATGTAGTCGACCTGCGCCTGCTGCATGATCGGCACGACGGCCTCCAGGCAGTCGGCGTCCTCGGTGACGCGCTCGGGGCGCACCGCCAGCGACGACGGGTAGATCTCGTACCCCGCGTCGTGGATGAGCAGGTAGTCGACCGGCTTCTTCCACTCGTCGATGTCGTTCTCGTACTTGTACGGCTCGTTCGACGCGAAGCCCTGCTGGAACACCTCCTCGGTCACGAACCGGCTCGGCGCCCCGTCGTAGGAGGCGTCGAGCTGGTCCTCGGTGAGGAAGCCCTTGCCGACCAGGAAGTCCATGTAGGCCGAGCCCTCGAAGTAGAGGACGGGGGCGCCCGACTCGCCGATGTCGGCGAAGTCCTGGATGTCGGGGAACGCCTCGGGATCCCACATGAGGATCTGGGGGCTCTTCTCCAGCGGGCTCACCACCGACACCAGGGCCTGGTCGCCCGAGTCCTTGATGACCTCGTCGGTGGCGACGTACCCCATGAAGATGTCGGGGTCGGCGTACATCTGGGCGCTGGTCGACTGGCCACCCAGGAACGGCCCGCCGGCCCTGATCTCCAGATCGATGCCGGTGTCGCCCAGGGGGCCGGTGTAGGTGCCGGCGCCGGCGTCGGGCTCCCCGTCCGTGCCGATGACCTGGTAGAGGCCGCCGTGCTCGGGTTCGGGGAACCAGTCCGTCTGCACGACGAGCGGGTCGGGACACACCGAGGAGAGGTCCGTGGTGGCCTCGGAGCCACCGCCCTCCCCGCTGCCGCTGTCGTCCTCGGCCGCGTCGTCGTCGTCGCCGCAGGCCGCGGCGATCAGTCCCAGAGCGAACGCCAGCGCGACGGCTCGCCGCCACGATGGAACGCGTGACATCCATGCCCTCCTTGTTTGGTTGCGGTTGCCCGCCTCAGTGATCTCCGCCGGCCGACTCGTGCCAGGAGCGCAGCAGCCGGTTGGCCAGGAACCCGAAGCCCCAGAACACGACCAGGCCCAGCAGCGACGAGAAGAAGATCGCCGTGAACAGCTCCTCCGACTCGAGCCGGTTGCGGTAGATGTCGAGCAGGCGGCCGATGCCGGGCTCGCCCTGCCGGAAGAAGAAGTCGCCGACGAGGGCACCGATCACCGACAGCCCCGCGGCGATGCGGTAGCCGGTGAAGATCGCGGGCAGCGCTGCCGGCAGGAGCAGCTTGCGCATGCGGGTGGCGCGACTGGCACCGTGCAGGGTGAAGAGGTCGTGGAGCTGTCGGTCGGCCGACTTCAGACCGAACAGCGTGTTGGTGATGATCGGGAACAGCGAGATGAGCACCACCACGATCACCCGGCTGCGGAAGTTGAAGTCGAACCAGAAGCCGATCAGCGGCACCGTGGCGATGATCGGGATGGTCTGCAGCACCACGGCGTAGGGGTAGATCGACCGCTCCACCCACAGCGCCTGGCTCATCGCCACCGCCAGCAGGGTGCCGAGCACGATCGAGATGACCAGGCCGACGATCGCCACCTGCGTGGTCGACCACAGGCCGTGGAGGATCTCGGTGAGGTTCTCGGTGTCGAGGAAGCCGACCTTCACCACCTCGTGGGGCGGCGGCATCAGGAACCGCTGGCTCTCCTTCAGCAGCAGGTAGGAGAAGGCGTTCCAGATGCCGAGGACCAGGGCGAGCACCCCGAGCGGCGGGAGGAGATTGGCGAGCCGCGACCCCCTGCGGCGCCCGCGGGGCGAACCGGCCTCCGAGGACGGCAGCCCGCCGTCGTCGTCGGAGGCCGGTTCGGTGAGGGGGGACTCGACGTCGGGGAGCACGGAGGTCACCGCGACTCCCGGAGCGAGGCCGACACCTGGCCGGCGAGCGCGGCGAAGGCGGGCTCGAAGCGCAGCTCCGGGGCCCGGGGGTAGTCGAACGGGACGGCGACGTCGGCCACGATCCGCCCCGGCCGCGGCGACATCACCAGCACCCGGGTCGACAGGAACACCGCCTCGCTCACCGAGTGGGTGACGAACAGCCCGGCGAACCTCTGGCTCAGGAACAGGCGCAGCAGCTCGTCGTTGAGGCGCTCACGGGTGATCTCGTCGAGGGCGCCGAAGGGCTCGTCGAACAGGAACACGCCCGGCTTCAGCGTGAGCGACCGGGCCAGCGACACCCGCATCTTCATGCCGCCCGACAGGCGCCGGGGCATCTGCTCCTCGAACCCCTTGAGCCACACCAGCTCGATGGCCTCGGCGGCGAGCCGGCGGCGCTCCTCCTTGGGGGCTCCGTGCAGCTCGGCGAACAGCTCGACGTTGGCCTGGACGTTCCGCCACGGCAGCAGGGTGGCGTCCTGGAAGACGTAGCCGAGGTCGTCGGCGTCGACGTCGACGTGGCCCCCGGTCGCGGTGGTGAGGCCCGCGGCGATGCGGAGCAGGGTCGACTTCCCACAGCCGGAGGGGCCGACGACGCTGACGAGCTCGCCCTTGTCGAGGCCGAAGGAGACGTCGTCGACCGCATGGGTGCCGTCGGGGAACACCATGCCGACGTGGTCGAACCGCAGCGACGTGTGGGTCGGAGCGCTGGTGGTCGCCATGCCTGCTGAACGTATGAGCGCTGCATGCCATGCCCGTGTCGCGTCCGTAAACGCTCTGTGTGACCCGCCTTTCAACAAGCTGTTGACCCTGCGGGCGTGGGCGGGTCAGTGGGCGAGTCAGTGCATGACCATCCCGCCGGTGACGTTGAACGCCTGGCCGGTGCAGTAGGCGGCGTCGTCGGAACCGAGGAACAGGGCCATGCGGGCGACGTCGTCGGGGGTGCCGAGGCGGCCGAGCGGCGACAGGCTCTCCCACTGGGCGACCTGCTCGGGCGTGCGGTCGGCGGCACCCATGTCCGTGGCGACGTAGCCGGGGCAGATGCAGTTGACGGTGATGCCCTGGGGGCCGAGCTCCATGGCGGCGACCCGGGTGAGGGCGATGACGGCGGCCTTGGTGGCGGCGTAGTGGGCCTGGCCGGGCTCGCCCAGCTTGCCGCCCATGCTGGCGATGCTGACGATCCGGGCGGCCGGCGCCTTGGCCAGGTGGGGGGCGGCGGCCTGGGTGGTGAGGAGCAGCGCCCGGACGTTCACGTCGAACAGCAGCTGCCACTCGTCGAGCGAGATGTCGAGCAGCGGGGTCGACCGGAACACCCCGGCGTTGTTGACCACGATGTCGAGCCGTCCGTGGCGGGCCGCGACGGCGTCGACGGCCCAGGTGACCTGGTCGGGGTGGCGCAGGTCGGCCTCGACCGCCCAGGCGTCGTCACCGGGGTCGAGCACGTCGACGACGGCGACGTGGGCCCCTTCGTCGGCGAACGCGGCGGCGATGGCCTTGCCGATGCCCCGGGCCCCGCCGGTCACCAGCGCGACCCGTCCGGCGAGGCGGCCCTCACCCATGGATGGTCTGCTCGACAGCCGTGTGGGCGACGAGGCGACCCTTGGCGAACACCATCCGGTCGAGGGGCGCGTCGGCGACGGCCGCCCGCAGCGACGGCGCCCGGACGGCCAGCAGCTCGGCCGGCGACCCCGGCGCGACGGTGACGGGCGGCAGGCCGAGCGCCCGCCGCGCGGCGGTGGTGACGGTCTCGTAGGCCGCCGGCGGCGACAGGTGACCCGCCATCACCAGCAGCGCCGCCGTCTCCAGCGGGTCGGCCCGACCGACGGTGTTGAAGGGGTCCTGCAGGTTGTCGGCACCGCCGGCCACGGTGACGCCCGCCGCCAGGAGCGCCTGCAGGCCGGCGAGCCCCCGAGGCGGCGCCTGGGCGATCCCCCGGGCCTGGAGGAAGAGGTTGGTCTGCGGCAGGGTGACCACGGCGACGTCGGCCTCCGCCAGCTCCTCCGCGACGAGGTGCTGGGTCGCCGGGTCCTGCATGCCGTGGCTGACGCAGTGGCTGGCGGCGACCGTCACGTCGTCGGCCCAGCGGTCGCCCGGTGCCCCGACGACCCGGGCCAGGTCGCGCACCCACAGGTGGTGCGGGTCGAGGGTCTCGTCCATGTGCAGGTCGACCGACAGGCCCCGGTCGGCGGCGACGCTCACGGTGGTGTCGAGGCACTGCAGCGGGTCGACGTCGAGGTGCGGGCACCCGCCCACCACGTCGACGCCCATGTCGAGGGCGGCGCACAGCAACCCGCGGTCGGTCGGGGTCCCGATGAGCGCCACCAGCTGGAGGTCCATGAGCGGCGCCAGCTCTGCTCGGACGCCGACGAGCGCCTCGACGGCTCGGAGCCCCGAGGGCCCTCCGACGTTCACGTGGCTCCGCACGGCGGTGCAGCCGTTGGCCAGCAACCTCAGCGCCGCCGTCCTGGCCCGTGACGCGAAGTCCTGGGCGCTCAGTCCCCCGCACACCGCATCCCACCCGACGATGGCCCCCGCCAGGTCGCCCGTGGGGTTGTCCACCAGGTCGGCGGTGAGCGCCTTGTCCAGGTGCGCGTGCGGTTCTGCGGGCGCCGGCAGCAGCATCCACCCGTCGAGGTCGTGCACGGCGCCCCCCGCCAGGCCCGTCCCCACCTCGGCGATGTGCTCGCCCTCCAACACGACGTCGACGACGCTCCCGTCCCCGAGCGTCGCCCCCCGCAACAGCGTCCGACCCTCCATGGCCCCCAGTCCACCGGCCCAACCCGTCCGCCCCGTTTACGCCCGATGAACACTCCCGCGACGCCCCCTTACGCCCCCCTTGACGCCGAGGGTCCTTGCGAACGCGCGTTCGGGCGGGCAAGCTGTCGGTCATGGCTTTCGGACAGCAGACAGGACCGCCGGCGACGGCGAAGCAGGTGCAGGAGCTGCTCGGGCTCCTGCAGGAGGCGGGCCACGACGACTTCCGCGACGCCCGAGGCCCCCTGGGGTTCACGCAGCGTCAGTCCGCCGGCAAGTTCACCCGCGACGAGGCCGAGGCGTTCATCGCCCAACTGCAGGAGGCCGAGACCGCCGGTGCCCCCGATGTCGGCGCCGCGCCGCCCGTCCGGCTCTCCGCCGCCGAGCAGGCGTTGCGCCGGGTGCCGGCGGAGCAGCTCGCCGCCGAGCTCCAGCGTCGCGGCTGGGTGGTGCTCGAGCCCTGACCCCGGTCAGCCCGGGTCGCGCTGGACGAGCTTGCTGAAGGTGCTCCGTGACCCGTCGGCCGGCTGCTCGTAGAGCAGCGCCAGGCCGGCCTGGTCGAACATCTCGAACCAGTCGCTCCAGGCGATGACCTGGATGTTCCGGCCTGCGGACCTGCCGTCGAAGTCGAGGTGCGGCACGGTGACCTCGGTGTGGGCGATGTGGACCTGCACCGGCCGGCCTCCGGCGCTCTCGGCCCACCGCCGGATCTGCTGGTGATCGGTGGTCAGGTTCATCTCGTCTGCCATGCCCACGCCCTTCCCTCCCCGTCGCCCCCGAAACCGCGCACGGGTCGCCCCCGGGGGATCAGGTGACGCCCCACATGGCGGCCACGTGACGGGCGTCGGTGCCACAGCACCCGCCGACGAGGGCGAGGTTGGGCAGGTGCGGGCGCAGGGCGTCCTGCGCAGCGCTGAGCTCGACGGGCTCACCCTCGTCCAGTTCGGTGGCGGCGTCGAGCTCCTCGTGGCTGCGGGTCGACGCGTTGGCCCGAAGCCCCACGATGCGTGACTGCCATTCCCCGGGCTCGGCCAACCCCGGCGCCATGTGGGTGGGGTGGGCGCAGTTGACCATGAAGTAGTCGGGACCGCCCTCGGCGTCGACCTCGGCGATGGCGGTCGACAGCGGCGTGCCGTCGGGAAGCCGGCCGTCCTGCTCGACGGTGAAGGAGACCGAGACCGGCATCCCGGCGGATCGTGCGGCGCGGGTGATGCCGATCGCCTCGCCGGTCCCGGTGAGGGTGAGGACCGTGACCAGGTCGGCTCCCGCCTCGGCGAAGGCCTCGATCTGGGGTGCGTGGTAGGCGGCCGCCGCGTCGGGGTCGACCACCCCGCCGGCGACGTACCCATCGCCGCGGGGCCCGAGGCAGCCGCTGATCAGGAACGTGTCGAGGCCGGCCCGGTCCCGCAGGCTCTCGAGCAGGGCGACGGAGTCGCGGTTCACCCGGCGGAGATCGGTCGCGGAGTAGCCGAGGCGGTCGCCCCAGTCGCGGCTCGCCCGCCACGTCGGCGTCTCCAGCTGCAGCGCCGCTCCGGCCCGCCGGGCGATGTCGACGTAGTCCTCGTAGTAGCGCACGAGCAGGTCCCGGCCACGGGCGTCGTCGACGAGAGGGAACGCGGCGAAGTCCGGCAGGTCGACGTCGTGGTGGAAGACGAGGTCGGTCTCGAGGCCTCCGTCGGTGACGACCGGACGCCCCGACATCTGCGGCAGCGCGCCGCGGTGGTCCGTCGGCTCCATGGTTCCCGCTCCTTCGTTCCAGACTGTTTGGTCTGTTTTAACAGACCGGCTGGTCTGGTACAACCGGTTCATGCCGCGAGACGGAACGGCCACCCGTGGAAGGATCCTGGACACCGCGGAGCGGCTCATGATCGAGCAGGGCTACAACGCGACCCCGCTGGACCAGGTGATCGCCGAGTCGTCCAGCTCGAAGGGGGCGTTCTTCCACCACTTCCGGTCGAAGGCAGATCTCGCCCTCCGGTTGGTCGAGCGTTACGTCGTCGCCGATCTGGCCCATCTCGACGCGGGCCTGGCCGCCATCGCCGGCGTCGAGGACCCCGCGGCGCGGGTGGTGGCCTTCCTGCGGTTCTACGAAGACGGTGCCGAAGAGCTGATGTCGGCGCAGTCGGGCTGCCTGTTCGCCACCGTGCTCGCCGAGCGGGAGTTCACCGGGAGCGACATCAACGCCCTGGTCGCCAAGACGGAACTGGCATGGCGGGCCGCGCTCGTCGATCTGTTGCGCCCCGCGATCGCCGCTCGCCGTCCCGGCCTCGGCATCGACGTCGACGCGCTGGCCGACCACCTCTACACGACGTTCGAGGGCGGCTTCATCCTGTGCCGCACGCTCGAGGAGACCGCCGCCATGGGTGCCCAGCTGCGGGTGTTCCGCCAGCTCGTCGAGGCTCTGTTCCGCCTCGACGAGCCCGATCGCTAGCGGGGTCGAGCCCGTGCACCGTCGGCGTCGGGCAGCCCGCCACCCTCACAGCCGGGGCATGACCTCGTCGGCCACCAGGTGGAGCTGCTCGTCCATCTGCTCCCGGGTCAGGCCCGGGAAGTCGGGGAAGACCACCAGGTGCCGCAGCGACAGCTCCTCCCGGTACCGGCCGATGACCTCGACCACGTCGTCGACCGAGCCGATCGCCATGATCCGCTGCTCGATCGAGTCCTCGACCGTCGGCTGGTAGGTGAACTGCTTCTTCGACCCGTCGGGCTCCAGGTAGGAGGTGAACCGCCCGTACGGCGCCAGGAAGCGGCAGAACTCGTCGTGCCCGTCCCGCACCGAGGCGATCGCGGCCTCCCGGGTCGGTCCGACGTGCACGTTCAGCACCAGCGCCCGGTCCTCCCCCGGCCGCACGATCCGGCCCGCCGCCTCCGCCACCTCGGCGTAGGAGTCCCAGCGCTGCTTGATCGCCGACGGGTGGCCCAGCCAGTACACGCCCTTGTGTCCCGCCGCGGGGGCGTAGGTCATGGTGTCGGGCGAGGTGATCGGCTGGAAGATCTCCACCTCCCGCACCGGCCGCGGCACCAGGGTCAGCTCGCTGACCGTCGCTCCCCGGTCCGGGATCCCCACCGGGGGGAACGACCAGTGCTTGCCGTCGTACGAGAACCTCTCCTGCGACCAGGCCGCCTTGATGACCTCCATCGCCTCCTCGAACATCTCCCGGTTGACCCGGTCGGCGTCGCGGCTCATGGCGTTGTCACCCGAGGCGACCATGGCACCCAGCGACTCGGCCTCCCGGGGCACGGTTCCCCGCCCGACGCCGAACACCATCCGGCCGCCGGTGAGGATGT
Organism: Acidimicrobiales bacterium; assembly: GCA_035316325.1. NCBI lineage: Bacteria > Bacillati > Actinomycetota > Acidimicrobiia > Acidimicrobiales > Acidimicrobiales bacterium. The sequence continues at coordinate 2,230 of DATHJB010000100.1, read as the reverse complement.
CGGCCATGGCGAAGTCCTCGGCGAGGCGCAGGGGGTGCCACTGCGGCACCACCGTGAACATCTGCCCGAACCGCAGCCGCTGGGTGCGCATGGCCAGCGCCGTGCCGAACAGGATCAGGTTGGGCACCACCTCGTAGCCCTCGTGCTGGAAGTGGTGCTCGGTGAGCCACATCGTGTCGTAGCCGAGCCGGTCGGCCGTCTGCGCCCAGGCGAACAGGTTGTCGTAGGCGGCGACGACAGCGTCGGGCCCGTAGCGGCGGTCGGTCGGCACCGGCCCGGCGTTCCCCGCATCGGGCATGGGGACCGTGCCGAAGAAGAAGACGTCGAGCTGCATGGGGCCCAGTCCACAAGGCAAACGACGCCGGGCGATGTACGGCTCGTGAACGTTCGCGCGACGCGGCCTTGTCCGCACCTGACCCCTCCGTCACGCGCCGGGCGGCGACCCCTCCGAATCGGGCCCCTCCACTACCGGCAGGCGGATGTTACCCTCGGTATTGAAGCGGAGCGGAGCTACCGGGGGGCAGCATGGCAGACGCAACGACGGACGAGATCTCGTCGGGACGCGGCCTGGACGACGTGACGCGGGCCGTGGCGGCCGCCGGGCTCGTCGGCGCCGGCGTCATCCACTTCGCCTACGCGCCCGTCCACCTCGACGAGGAGCTCAGCCACGGCATCTTCTTCCTCGTCACCGGGTGGCTGCAGCTGGCGCTGGCCGCGGGGCTGGTGCTCCGCGCCCGGCCGCAGCGCCTGTGGCTCGGCGCGACCGCCGCGGTGAACCTGGCGGTCGTGGCCGTGTGGGTGGTGTCGCGCACGGTCGGCGTCCCCGGGTCGGAGAAGGAGGGTGTCGCCTTCCCCGACGTGGCGGCGACGCTGCTGGAGCTGACGGCCGTCGCCGCGGCGGTGGTCCTCCTGACGCACGTTCTCGGCGATCGACCGGTCGCCGGCAACACGCTGTTCGGCGGCGTCGGCCTCGGGGCCGTGGCCACCGTGGTGATCGTGTCGATGGCGGTGTCGCCCACGTTCGCCGGCGAGCACAGCCATGGCGCCGACGGCGACGATCACGGCCACGCCGACGGCAGCGACATGGCGGGCATGGAGGGCATGGACCACGGCCACGGCGTGCGGGTCGCCGGCCAGGACCTCGGCACCGAGGAGTGGGCCGAGTACCGCTTCGACGCCCTCGCCGGCTACGCCTCCGACGAGGAGGTCGAGCAGTTCGAGGCGCTGGAGGCCGAGTACCTGACGGAGCAGATCTGGAACCGCTCCGACCTGGTGAAGGAGCTGCCCAAGGCCGAGGCCGACGAGCTCGTCGCCACCTACGTCGACTGGGCCGTCGAGAACACCATCGCCCTCCTCGAAGGTGCCCAGTCGGGCGATCCCGAGGTGATGCACAGCCACGGCCCCGTCGAGTGGCAGCCCGTCACCGACCCCGACGAGCTGCTGGAGCTGCAGCAGCAGCTCGAGGCCTCGGGCAAGGTGATCGAGCAGTTCCCCACCGTGGCCGACGCCGAGGCCGGCGGCTACTACCAGATCTCGCCGTACGTCCCGGGCATCGGCGCCCACTGGATCAACGGCGACCTCGACGGCACCTTCGACCCCGCCGATCCCGAGATGCTCCTCTTCAACGGGACCGAGCCGACGTCGCGGATCGTCGGGTTGAGCTACGCCACCGTCGGCGACCAGGCGCCCGAGGGCTTCGTCGGCCCCAACGACACCTGGCACGCCCACCCGGCGCTGTGCACGCTGCGCGGCTTCGTCGTCGGCATCGACGGCACGCCCGAGGAGCTGTGCGAGTCGATCGGCGGCAACATCGCCAGCGGCCTCGCCGACCTCCACATGGCCCACCTGTGGCAGGTCCCGGGCTTCGAGTCCCCCTGGGGCCTCTTCAGCGCCGAGAACCCGCTCCTCAGCGTCACCACCTCCGACCTCGGCCGCAGCCTGAGGGACTGAGCGGCCGAGCCCGGACGCGTGACGTCCCGGAGCTGCAGCTCCGGGACGTCGACTGACTTCAGGTTGGGGCCCCGGCCCCGAGGTGTGCTCCACATGGGTCACAGCACCTCGGGGACGGGGTCGGTACGCCTTCTCCTAGTTGCCTAGGCCACCGGGCACGGCGCCGGGGGGCACACCGGCGGCATCGGAGGGCACACCGGGGGAAGCGGTGGGCACACCGGAGGCGGCGGCGGCGGGGGCGGAGGCGGGGGCGGCGGAGGCGGAGGCGGCGGGGGAGGAG
>DATHJB010000099.1 GCA_035316325.1 Acidimicrobiales bacterium | reverse complement strand
CGCCGGCGAGCCCGAGCCGCTCGAGCAGCTCCGCGTAGAACGGCCGCTCGACCGGGCCGATCGAGATGTGGCGGCCGTCCGCGGTCTCGTAGGTGTCGTAGTAGTGCGACCCGGAGTCGACGGCGTTCGTCCCGCGTTCGTCGTGCCACTGACCACTCGCACGCCAGCCGTGGAGGGACGTCGTGAGCAGCGCCGCACCGTCGACCATCGCCGCGTCGATCACCTGCCCCTGACTGGACGTGGCGCGCTCGACGAGCGCGGCCAGGACGCCGACGGCGAGCAGCATGCCACCGCCCCCGAAGTCGCCGACGAGGTTGACCGGCGGCACCTGGCCGTCGCCCCGCCGCCCGACGGTGTGGAGCGCGCCGGCCAGCGCGATGTAGTTGATGTCGTGGCCGGCGGCAGCGGCCAGCGGGCCGTCCTGGCCCCAGCCGGTCATGCGCGCGTAGATCAGCCGTGGGTTGCGGGCGCAGCACTCGTCGGGCCCCACGCCGAGTCGTTCGACGACGCCGGGCCGCAACCCTTCGAGCAGCACGTCGGCCTGCTCCACCATCGACAGCAGGGTCTCCGCCCCGTCCGGGTGCGTGAGGTCGACGGCGACGGACCGGTGCGAGCGCCCCAGCAGGTCGAACTCGGGGTTCACGACACGCCGGCCTCGCCCGTCGACACGATCGACCCGGATCTCGTCCGCGCCGAGGTCGCCGAGCACCATGCCACCGAACGGCGCCGGGCCGAGCGCCTGCAGCTCGAGGCCCAACTCGTAGACGATCCAACGTTCCAGGCCGGATGGCTGGTGGTGAGACGCTCGCCCGGTGTCGAAGCCATCGCCGCTGTCGCTCGCTTCAACACCACGGGCTACCAGACCAGCGGTTCAGCTCAATCGACACGCAGTCGATCGGCGGGTCTGAGCCTCTGCCGGCCTGAGCGAGTGGGGCGAGGCCGATGCGGCGGCCCAGCAGGGCCGAGCTCGTCGTGGGTCGCTCACCTACGACTCGGTCACAAACAAGTCGGCGGAATCGAGGGAAGCGGGGGCCGGATCTCTCCGGCCCCCGCTCGCGTCGCATCGAGCCTCCGGGGACAGGCCGATGCGGACCAGGCCCTAGGCGGTCGGTCCCAGGGTTCGGCGTCTCAGGTCGCGTGGCAGGACGCCGGCTCGCTCGGCGGGACGTCGAGGGTCGGGTTGCGGTCGAAGAAGCCAACCGGAGCCAGCGTGAATCCGCAGTACTCGACGGGCATGACCGGCCAGTCCTCGGGTCGGGCGAAGTGGGTGACACCGAACGTGTGCCAGCACACCACATCGGTGTCGACGATCGACCGGTCGGCCGCCGTCCAACGCGGCAGGCCATCCCCACCCCGGTGCTGGTTCGGGAACTCGCCCGCGGCCCGGCGCTCCCCTTCCGCGTACGCCGTGACCCAGAGGTTGTGCCGAGCGAACCCGGCTCGCTGCGCGACCGGGGAACCCGCATCGGCGAGCATCACCGGCGTCGAGCCCGGCACCAGCTTGTAGGCGACGGGCCGGCCCAGGCCGTTGCGCACGCCGGGGTTCGAGATCCGCCAGGACCGCGACCGGAGGGGATCGATGTCGCGCCGGGCGGCGAGCTCCGTCTCCAGCCTCGTCGCCCGGAGGCGGAAGGCGTTCGCCCACGGGTTGTCGGCGCCGCCGGGCACGGGCTCAGCCTCCACCTCCTCCACGACGTTCACCGGCCCGTCGACGTCGAAGTCGAGGCGAGCGCTGAACAGGTGCTGGTGGTGGGGCGCCGCCACGCCGGGAGCCACGAGGTTGGCGAACTCGCTGACGAGGCCGTCGTCGACGGCCATCGGGGACACGATCCCGGTGAGCTTGACCTCGAGCTGGATCGTCCCGTCGAGGTAGAAGTACCAGAAGAAGCCGTACTCGTAGTTGCCGACCGTGGCCACGAAGCTCACCACGAGGCGGCGGCTCCGGCGCACCTCGGTGCGGCCGCTGTGCTGGTCGGTGTGCTTCCAGAGGATCCCGTAGTCCTCCTCGTGCATGCAGATGGCGTTCTCGATCACGACGGGCCGGCCCTGCTCGTCGGCCATCGTGGCGTCGAAGTAGCGGATCTCGCCCACGCAGTCACAGCCGAGCTGCAACGAGTTCGCCAGGCGGCCCAGACCGAACTCACCGGCGTCGAACGCGTTCTTCCACCCGTGCAACGGCGACGGATCGCCGTACGGCACGACCATCTCCGTCACGGACGCCCGGTGCAGGATCGAACGGGTGCGGCCCGCCACGTCGTCGTCGTAGGCGACCTGGTGGAGCACCAGGCCCTCGTAGTGGTCGAACCCGACGCGGAACCGCCACTTCTGCCAGCGGACGAGTCCGCCGTCGGCCACGAAGCTGGGGCCGTCCGGCTGGGAGATGGCGATGGGCCGCACGTCCTCGCGCAGCGACGGCTGGTCCTCGCCGAGGTAGCTGACCGGAGGGCTCGGCAGCGGCACGACGCCGTGGTCGACGACGTCGACGACCTGCGTCCGCCCGAGGTCGACGTCGACGAAGAGCCCCTCGACCGGTCGTCCGTAGCCGTTGGCCCGCGGCTCGTCCCGCACGAAGCTCAGGGCCCTCGCCATGCGCCGATCGTCGCTGGTGTCGAAGCCGAACGACCCGACGGGCCAGGGGTCGAGCTGCACGTTCGTCAGGTCGGTGACCCCTCGCCGGGCCATGGCGGCCACGTACTCCGGGTGCGCCTTGATGACCGGGAGAACGCGGAACCACTCCGTGAAGAGGAGCGCCGGCCGCATGCCTTCGATCGTCTCCCAGCCGACGATCTCGCCGGCGTCGACGGCGACCGTCGCCTCGACCATGTCGAGCGTCGGCCCCGGCACGACGAGCACCCGGACGCGTCGATCCGCCGGGTCCCCCGGCTGCCAGCGGGCGAGCGCCTCCTTCGTCGGCTCGTCGAGCACGACGTGGGCGAACAGCGCCGACGGATCCACCCGCCCACTCGCTCGGATCACCTCGACGCCTCGCCGGACCTCGCCGGGCGTCAGCATGTCCAGGGGGTGGCGGTCATCCGTCACGCCGCGCGTCGTCATCGTTCCTCCGTCGTCTCTCGGCTGTGGGACCAGGGCTGGCTCATGCGGTGAGGGAGCGGCCTTGCCAGTGCTCGTCGCGCAGGAGCCGCTTGTAGAGCTTCCCGGTCGGGTGCCGAGGGAGCTCGTCGCGGAACTCGACCGATCGCGGGCACTTGTAGTGGGCGAGGTGGTCCCGACAATGGGCGATGAGCCGGGTGCTGAGCTCGTCGGAGGCCTCGACGCCCTCGACCAGCTGCACGACGGCGTGGACCTGCTCGCCCATCTCTTCGTGGGGGATGCCGAAGACGGCGACATCGGCGACGGCCGGGTGGGCGATCAGGACGTCCTCGGCCTCGCGGGGGTACACGTTCACCCCGCCCGAGATGATCGTGTACGCCTTGCGGTCGGTGAGGTAGAGGAAGCCGTCCTCGTCGACGTAGCCGACGTCGCCGAGCGTGCTCCATCCCCGCGCCCGGGGATCGCGCGAGGCCGCCGTCCGCTCCGGATCGCCGTGGTACTCGAAGCCGGCGTTGTCGAAGTAGATCGTGCCCTGCTGCCCGCGGGGCAGCTCGTTCCCCTCGTCGTCGAGGATGTGCAGCGGGCCCAGCAGCGACTGGCCGACGGTGCCCCGGTGCGCCAGCCACTCCTCCGACGTGCAGTGGACGAAGCCGCTGCCCTCGGTGCCCGTGTAGTAT
>DATHJB010000098.1 GCA_035316325.1 Acidimicrobiales bacterium | reverse complement strand
TCTGGCACATCTTCCCGGACGGGGGCGCCACGTTCGAGGTCGACGGGGGCTACGTCTACGTCTCCAACAGCGAGGTCCCGGCCGAGGGCGGTGGCGTCGGCGCCGTCCGGTTCGACGACGACGGCACCATCGTCGACTCCTATCGCATCCTGACGGGCACCAGCGGCAACTGCGCCGGCGGCGCCACGCCCTGGGGGACCTGGCTGTCGTGCGAGGAGCAGGAGGGCGGACGGGTGTGGGAGTGCGACCCCACCGCACCCGGGCCGGGCGAGGTCCGGCCGGCGCTGGGCGCGTTCGTGCACGAGGCGGTGGCGGTCGACGCGGACGGCGAGCGGCTCTACCTCACCGAGGATCGGCCCGACGGTCGGTTCTACCGCTTCACCCCTGCGGCGTACCCCGACCTCGCGGAGGGCACGCTGGAGGTCGCCGCCGTGGCCGACGGTGCGGTCACCTGGCTCGCGGTGCCGGACCCGCTGGCGACGTCGGCGGCGACCCGAACGCAGGTCCCGGAGAGCACCGCGTTCGACGGCGGGGAGGGCATCGTCGTCCACGACGGATCGGTGTTCTTCACCACCAAGGGCGACGACCACGTCTGGCGCTACGACCCGGAGGCCGACACCGTGGAGGTGGTCTACGACGGGTCGAGCACGCTGCGAGGGGTCGACAACATCACCGCCACCCCCGACGGCGACCTGCTGGTGGCCGAGGACGGCGACGACATCGAGCTCGTGCTGGTCGACTCCTCGGGGCGCATCCAGCCGATTCTCCGCTGCACCGACAACCCCGCGTCGGAGCTGACCGGGCCCGCCTTCGACCCGTCCGGCACCCGCCTGTACTTCAGCTCACAGCGAGGCGGTCCCGACGGCCTCGGCCGGACCTACGAGGTCACCGGGCCGTTCCGGGCGGCCCGACCCCCCACGTCCACCGAGACGGCCGCGAGCGACGGCGACGGCGGCGGCTCGGACGGCGGCGGGAGCGACTGGCTGGTGCCCGCGATCGGGGGCACCGCGGTCCTGGCCGGAGCGACGGCCGTCTGGCGCCTGCGGACCCGCCGACCGACGAGCTGACCACCGCCCCGTCACGACCACCTCGCCGGCACGAGCTCGACGCTCAGGTGTCGACCGTGTCGCCGACCCGGAGGACGCCGCCGGTCACGATCGAGCCCCGCACGCCGCCCTTGCGGCGTAGGTGCCGCAGCACCGGCTTGCCCACGAGGTCCTGGAGATGGCGACAGGCCGGGTTGTCCGCCACCAACGTGACCTCGACCTCGCCGACCCTGACCGTGCGACCCAGCAGCTCCAGGAGATCGAGGCCCTCGACCACGACGTTCCGCCGGTGCTCGCCGGGTGCCAGGTCGAGACCGTGTTCGGCCCTCACCTGCTCGAGTCCCTCGGCCTCGATCAGCGTGATCTCGTCGGCCGGGTCGTGCTCGCCGGCGTTGCTGTCGAAGTAGCGGTCGCCCTCGATCCCGCGTCCGGCGACGGCCCGCGCCTCGTCCCGAGAGGCGACGGGAGCACCCTCCGCCGACGCGGTGAAGATCCCCACGATGGTTCCACCCATGGCCATCCCTCCGAGCAGCTCGACCTTCCCACCGTTCTAGACGCTCGCCCTGCCCAAGCGCACCCGAGATACGTCGGCGGGGGCGGACGGCGTCAGGTGCCCGAGCTGCCGCCCACCAGGCGGAGCGGGGCCCGGTCGACGTCGCCGAGGCGGCCCAGCGCGGCGGTCGCCGCGGCGTCGGCCGGCACGTAGACGACCAGACGGCGGAACGGGCTGTCGGGCAGGAGCAGTACCTCGAAGCGCAGGTTCAGCGGTCCCACCAGGGGGTGGGCCAGGCTCAGGGCGCCCCGCGTGTTCTCGGTGACGTCGTGGGCCGACCAGAGCCGGGCGAAGTCCTCGCTCTTCATGCTCAGCTCCCCGACCAGCTCCTTGATCGCCGGGTCGTCGGAGCAGGTGGTGACCGCCCGCCGCAGGTTGCCGACCTGCTCGCGGGCGGCGTCGCCCCAGTCGGCGAACACGGTGCGCGAGCGCTCGTCGAGGAACGTGTAGCGCAGGAGGTTGGGCGGGTTCCTGTCGAGCAACCCCGTGGGTGCCATCAGCATCTGGTAGGCGTCGTTCCAGGCCAGCACCTCCGTGCTGACGTCGAGGACGTAGGCCGGCGAGCGGGTCATGCCGTCGAGCACGGCCAGCGTCCCGTCGTCGACCGCGTCGTTCGACACCGAGGGGCACAGCCCGGGATGGCGCAGCGACATGCTGCCCAGGCGCCCGAGGTGCAGCCGCTCCGACTCCTCCAGGCGCAGGGCCCGCGCCAACGACGCCAGCACCGACTGCGACGGGTTCCGCTCCCGGCCCTGCTCCAGGCGCACCAGGTAGTCGACGCTGATGCCCGCCAGCATCGCCAGCTCCTCCCGCCGTAGGCCGGGGGTGCGGCGCCGCCCTCCCCGGGGGAGCCCGACCGACTCCGGCGACACCCGCTCACGGCGGCTGCGCAGGAAGCTGGCCAGCTCGGAGGGCTCGGACGGCTCGGGCACGGCGTTCATTCTGCCGGGCCGTAGGCGGGTTGATCCTGGGGGTGTCACTCCCATGAACAGCTCGGCCTTCCCGCCGTGCCGGGAACGGCGCAGGGTGGGCGCCATGAGCACAGACACCCAAGCACTGCCGTTGGCGAGCGGCCTGTGGACCCTCGACCCCCTCCACTCGCAGGTGACGTTCGCCATCCGTCACCTCGGCGTGTCCAAGGTGCGGGGCCGGTTCAACAAGTTCGTCGCCAGCCTCGACGTCGGCGAAGGCCCCGACGACACCTACGTCACCGCGGTGATCGACGTCGCCTCGATCGACACCGGCAACAGTGACCGTGACGCCCACGTGCTGACCGACGAGTTCCTCCACGTGGACGAGCACCCCGAGATCCGCTTCCAGTCGACCCGGATCAGCGGATCGGGCGGCGAATGGGTGATGGAGGGCGAGGTGACGATCAACAAGGTCACCAAGCCGTTCGCCTTCGAGGTCGAGTTCGGCGGCACCGGCGACTTCGCCGGCACGCAGCACGCGGGCTTCGAGGCCCGCGGTGACCTCAAGCGCAGCGACTTCGGCGTCGTGTTCGGGCCCATGGCCGAGGTCGGCCTCGGCAAGAACGTCCAGTTCGAGCTCGACCTCCAGTTCGTCGAGCCGTCGGCTGCGGAGGGCTCGGAGCCGGAGGGCTGAGGCCCTGGTGGGCGGACGCTGCGGCGGTGTCCGCCCACCTACGCGGTACGCCGGGTAACGTCAGGTTGCGTGAGCCGTAAGTTCGTGCGTCGTGGGGTGAAGCTGGGAGCGATCGTCGGCGCGGGCTTCTTCCTGGCCCAGGTGTTCCTGCGCAAGCAGGCGCCGTCGCAGGCCGACCGTGACGCCGGTGCCGGTGCCGCGGGGAGCCGCAACACGCCGGCCCAGCCGAAGCTGAGCAACGCCTCGCCGTCGGGCCTCAACAGCGACGGCGCCGTCCTCGAGACGGAAGCTCCGGCTGCGGAGGTGGCGCCGTCGAAGGTCGAGGCGCCCGAGGACGACGAGGAGCCCCCACCCTGGGTCGACCCCCAGGTCGACGGCGGCTGCCCTCCGACCCACATGGTCAAGGCGAAGCTCTCCAGCAAGATCTTCCACGTCCCCGGCGGCCTCGCCTACGACCGCACCACGCCTGACCGCTGCTACCGCGACGCCGCCACCGCCGAAGCCGACGGCTTCCGCGCCGCCAAGCGCTGACCCGCTGACCGGGGCGTTCGGGCGGGTTCCAGGCCCACGTGCGACATGACGGATGAGCTGGTGACCACCGCGCCCGACGGCCTTGCCGGCGACGGCCACGGGGCGCGTGGGGTGGTCGAGCATTCGTGGGTGCGGGACGGGTGGGCGCCGTTCACCGTGGTGCCCGCGACCACCGAGGCGGGGCAGGAGTTCAGGACGTCGGTGGTCGACGGCCGCGGCCGCGTCACCTCCGCCGTGGGTTCGCCCGCCCCGAACCATCGGGTGTGGTATCTGCACCCGGACACGTTGTGGGCGCGGGGCCGGATCACCGGCGTGTGGTGGGGGCCGTCCACCTGGACGGAGACACCCAACCGCCCGCAGATCGGGTTCGTCTTCGGCGCCCAGCGGATCCGCCGGGACCACTGGGTGGCGCTCGTGGTCTGGTACAACATCTTCGCCTCCGCCGACCCGTCCGGGCTGCTGGTCAACGGGTGGGAGATCGACGGCACCGACGTCACCCTCGGCAACGGTGGCGGCGCCGGTGGCCTCGGAAACGTGAACCGCCAGGGGGTCGTGCTCCGCGCCGAGCGCCTCAGGTTCCTGGGGGCCGAGCTGTCGGTCATGCGGGTCGCACCGCCGTGGGCGTCGATCATCGCCGACGGCACCCCCATCACCGTCTCCGACATGGCCGACCCGGACTACGACGTCGTGAGCACCGTGGTGGCGGCGTCGCCAGGCGACGTCAACATCATGACGGCGCTCCCGGCCGCGCCCGACAACCCGGTCGACCGCATCGCCGGCGGGCTCGTCGCTCCCGCCGTCCCCCACAACGTCTGCCCCTACGTCGTCGCCGCGGAACGCGTCGGCCACGCGTCGATCCGGGTCACCCAGTGGGCCTACGGCTCCCCTCGCGCCGACTCCGGCGACCCGCGCTCGACCACCGTCACCGTCACCCAGGGCTCGATGAGCGCCTTCCCGACCGGAGGCCCAGGGCTGCACGGGATCGTCGTCGGCCACGCCCACTCCGGCTCCTACGCCGAGGTCGGCGACGTCCTGTTCGAGCAGCTCTGACGGCCGTCGGCGCTGCGTACCATACGTGTACCATACGTGGCATGGTGAAGACGACGATCTACCTCCCTGACGAGCTGAAGTCCGCGGTCGCGGACCGGGCGCGCCGCGAAGGGACGTCGGAGGCCGACGTGATCCGCGCCGCGATCGCCGCGGCGGTCCGCCCCACCCGGCCCCGCCCGACGGGTGGCCTCTACTCCGCCGAGCCGATCGCCGACCGCGCCGACGACCTGCTGCGCGGCTTCGGCGAGAGGTGATCCTCGACACGAGCGGCCTGCTCGCCTTCTTCAACGACCGGGAACCGGCGCACGAAGCCGCCCGCGACGTGGTCGACGCGGCCGACGAGGCCCTCGTCGTCTCCCCCTACGTCGTGGCCGAGGTCGACCACCTGGTCGCCACCCGGCACGGCGTCGACGCCGAGCTGGCGGTGCTCCGCCAGCTCGCGGGCGGCGCCTTCGAGCTGCCCGAGATCACCGAAGACGACCTCTCGAAGGTCGTCCGCGTCGTCGAGCGTCATCGCGACCAAGACATCGGCGTCACCGACGCCTCGCTCGTCGTCCTCGCCGCCCGCTACCGCACCCGGAGGATCCTCACCCTGGACCACCGGCACTTCACGGTGCTGCGGCCGGCCCGCGGCCACGCCTTCGAGCTGCTGCCCTGACGGGCCGGCGGCGCCGGCGGGTTACAAGGCGTGGACGGTGACGATGCCGTCGCCGGCGCGGAGCTTCTCCTGGACCTCCGAGGGGACCGCGACGTCGGTGGCGAGCACCTGGAGGGCGGCCTGGCCACCGGACGAACGGCCGAGGTGCATGTCGTCGACGTTGACCCCCGCGGCCGCCACCACGCCGGTGACGAAGGCGATCATTCCGGGGCGGTCGTCGTTGCGGACCACCAGCAGGTGCTTGGCGGGCGGCAGGTCGATGGTGTGCCCGTCGAGCACGACGACCCGGGGCTCCGACCGCAGGCCCACCAGCGTGCCGGCGATCGAGTGGTCGCCGCCCCGGATGGTGACCAGGTTGACGTAGTCCTGCGCCGTCGTGGTCGACGTGTCACGCACCTCGACGCCCTTCTCCGACGCGATCCGGGGAGCGTTCACGTACGACACCGGCTCGTCCGAGATGGGCCCGAACATGCCCTTGAGCACCGACAGCGTGAGGATGCGGGTGTCGTAGTCGGCGATCTGGCCGGCGTACTCGATCTCCAGCACCTTGGGCGCCGACCCGGCGAGTCCCGAGTACAGCTCGCCCAGGCGCTCGGCCAGCGGCAGGAACGGCCGCACCGTCTCCGACGCCTCGGCCGCCGACACGTTCACGGCGAATGGCACGAAGTCGCCCGCCAGGGCCAGGCCGACCTGCTCGGCGATGGTGTCGCCGGCCTTGTCCTGCGCCTCCCGGGTGGACGCGCCCAGGTGCGGGGTGACCACGACCTCCGGCCGACCGAACAGGGGCGACTCGGTGGTCGGCTCCGCCGCGAAGACGTCCAGGGCGGCGCCGCCCACGTGACCGGCGTCGATCGCCTCGGCCAGCGCCGCCTCGTCGACGATGCCGCCCCGCGACACGTTGATGATCCGGATGCCCGGCTTCGCCCTGGTCAGCAGGTCCTTGTCGATGAGGCCGACGGTCTCGGGCGTCTTGGCGACGTGCAGCGTGACGAAGTCGGCCACCTCGATGAGCCGCTCCAGCGGCAGCAGGTCGACCGACAGCTGCCGGGCCCGGTCGACCGACACGAACGGGTCGTAGGCCACCAGGTTCATCCCGAACGACAGCGCCCGCTGCGCCACCAGCTTGCCGATGCGGCCGAGCCCGACGATGCCGAGCGTCTTGTTGGCCAGCTCGACGCCCTCCCACCGCGACCGCTCCCAACGCCCGTCGACGAGCGCGGCGTGGGCCTGTGGGATGTTGCGGGCCTGCGCCAGCAGCAGGGCCATCGTGTGCTCGGCGGCCGACAGGGTGTTCGACTGGGGGGCGTTCACCACCATGACGCCCCGCTCGGTGGCGGTGTCGACGTCGACGTTGTCGAGCCCGATGCCGGCCCGGCCCACGACGACGAGGTCGGAGCCCGCCTCCAGCACCTCACCGGTGACCTGGGTGGCGGAGCGGATGATCAGGGCGGAGGCGCCGGAGACGGCTTCGAGCAGCTCGTCGGGCGACAGGCCCAACTTGACGTCGACGTGGTGGCCGGCGTCGCGGAGCTGCTGGAGCCCGCCGTCGGCGATCTTCTCTGTGACGAGGATGCGAGACATTCGTTGCTCAGTGTGGTCGGGGGCGGGCGCCGTCGCCAGGCGGTTCCGGGGGTTCGCTTCCGTCTTCGCTCAGCCGGCTATAGCCCGTTCAGCGAAGACAGAAGGCTTCATTTGACCAGATTGTCCACCGGCACCGTGTCGATGGGTTCGCCGGGTGGCAACGGGAAGCCGAAGACCTGGGAGTAGAAGGACAGTTCGCCGTCGAGCGCCCGCCGGATGTTGGCGGCCTGCCGGAACCCGTGCTGCTCGCCCTCGAACGGCACGTAGGCGACGGGCACGCCCCGCTCCCGCAGCGCCCCGACGATGGCCTCCGACTGGCTGGGCGGCACGATCTCGTCCTCCAGGCCCTGGAACACGGCCAGCGGCCGGTCGAAGCCGTCGAGGTGGTGGATCGGCGACCGTGCGACGTACACGTCGCGGGCCTCGGGGTAGGGCCCGATGAGCCCGTCGAGGTAGCGGCTCTCGAACTTGTGGGTCTCGACGGCCAGGGCCTCCAGGTCGGCGATGCCGTAGTGGCTGGCACCGGCGGCGAAGGTGTCGCGGAACGCCAGCACCGCCAGCGTCGTGTAGCCGCCCGCGGAGCCGCCGCGGATGCACAGGCGCTCGGCGTCGACCCGCCCGTCGCCGGCGAGGGCCAGGGCGGCGGCCTCGCAGTCGTCCAGGTCGACGACGCCCCAGTTGCCCCGGAGCTGGTCCCGGAACTCCCGGCCGTAGCCGGTCGAGCCGCCGTAGTTGACGTCGACCACGGCGAAGCCCCGGCTGGTCCAGTACTGGGTGCCGAGCTGCAGCATGGGCCGAGCGGCCGCGGTCGGACCGCCGTGGATGAGCACCAGCAGCGGCGGCAGCTCGCCGGCGGGGCCGCCCGCCTTGGGGTTGGTGGGCGGGTAGAAGAGGGCGTGGGCGGTGCGGTCGCCGCTGGTCGGGAACGAGATCGGTTCCGGC
>DATHJB010000097.1 GCA_035316325.1 Acidimicrobiales bacterium | reverse complement strand
CGTCGGCGAAGCCGGAGGCGACGTACATGACCGCCTGGAACTCGTACCGGTCGAGCACCGGCGTGGCGAGCTGGGCCGACGTCTGCCCGTCGTCGAACGTGAGGAGGATCGGCTTGGCGGGAAGCGACACCTCCTCCCCGTCGACCCACTTGCGGTACTGCGACGGGGTGATCGTGTGGAACCCGGCGTCGTGCAGGTACGCCATCTGCTCTTCGAAGGCCGTCAGCCGCACGTCGAAGAAGCCGGGGATGGAGGGAAGGTCGACCACCGCGGGATCGGTCGTCACGCCGTGGTAGGCGAGGACGGGCACGGCCTCGGCCTCGGGCTCCTCGCCGCCGCACGATGCGAGGAGCCCCGCGAGCATTGCGAGCACCACGAACATCGTGAGCACGGGCGCGACCCGGACGGGAGCCGACCTCGCCACCAGCCGAAGGATCCGATGCGTCGTAGGGCTGGGAGGGTACCGACGGGCGTCGGCGCCGACGAGCTTCCGCCCGCCGGACACTCGATCACCCGCGCCGGTCAGGAGTGCTTCCGCGGCGTGATCCGCAGCAAGGCTCCGCCGGCCATCAGCAGAGCGAAGCCTGCGATGACGAACCAGACCACGCTGAAGCCGGTCACAGGAAGCGTCGCAAGAGTTGCTGCGCTCCCGCTCACCAGGGCTTTGTCGTACACGTTTACCACCTCCTCTCGCTGTTGGTGAGGGCGTCCCACAGGGCTTTGGCGTGCACGCCCTGCAGGAAGAGATCGAACGCCATCTCGACGACCAGGCCCGCCGCCAGCACCATCTGCCCCGGCCCGCGGGACCGCACGGTCACCACCCGCTCGAGGATGAAGATGCCGGTCACGGCCAGCCAGATCGGCTGGAAGTGCAGGCTGTGGTCGGCACCGAGCGACCAGAGCAGCGAGGCCAGGTAGGCGGCGGTCACGAGGACGCCCAGGAACGTGACGACCTGGCGCATCCAGTACGACAGCGTGACCCGGGTCAAGCCATAGCCGCGGAGGTTCTCGATCGCGCCGCGCTTCCACCGCAGCCGCTGCCGGTACAGGTCGCGCCACGACTCCATGACCTCGGTGGTCAGGCGGGCGCCCTTCGGGGCGATGACCTTGTAGCCCAGGTGGCGCAGAGCGAGGGTCAGCTCGTTGTCCTCGGTGAGGACCTTGGTGTCGTACACCTGCGCGTCGCCGGGCAGCTGTCCCTCGGACCGCGCCTGCACGACGTGGCGGAGCGTCCGGACCGAGAACAGCGTGGCCGTCCCGGTCAGGACCAGCACCTTGCCGCTCTTCCGGGTGACGTCGCGGGCGTAGCGGGCGTACTCGTTGCGCTGCAGCATGCCGACGTAGCCGCCGCCCGCCCGGCCGGTGAACACGCCGCCGACGCCGCCGACGCCGTCACGGAGGTGACGCTGGGCCTCGGCGAGGAAGGTGGGCGCCAGGAACGAGTCGGCGTCCATGACCAGGACGGCGTCCTCGTCGCGCAGCTCGGGGAGCGCGACGTCGAGGGCCTGGTTGAGGGCCCCGGCCTTCTTGTGCACGTTGCCGACGGTCTCGTAGACGTGGGCGCCGGCTGCCGCCGCCACCTGCGCGGTGTCGTCGGCGCAGTTGTCGGCGCAGACGACGATGAGGTCGGGAGGCAGCTCCTGGTCGTGGAGGTGCTGGAGCGCCTCGCCGATGCCGGCGGACTCGTCGTGCGCGGGGACGAACGTCAGCAGGAGTCCTCGCCCTGCCGAGCGGGTGGCGGTACGCACCCGGTCGGCGAGAGCGTTCGATCCGACCTCGGATGACTTGATGAGCGTCGCCTGCATGCCTTGCGGTCCGTTCGGATCACGCAACGGACGACATGTCCTCGGGACTGCCGTCGCCCTTGACGCCTTGCGCGAACCCGGGCGTGCCGCTGCTCTTGCGGCCATCGCACGGGCGCGTCCCAGCTGGCTCCCGGCGTCCCCGAAGGCGGGCACGCCGGAAGTTCGAGAGCTCCCATGAGTCCCGTCCGCCGGGTCGAGTCGTGCGCCGGTGCATTGGGCCCCGGTGACTGACCAGAGCGCAGGTTACCCAGGGGTAACTAGAAACCCACGTAGAGCGTCGGAAACATCACCGATTCGGGCGAGCCGGACGCTCCGTCGTACGGAGGCGGGCGGCGTCACGCCCGGGCGGTAGGCCGAACTGGCGGCTGTACTCGCGGTTGAACTGGGAGGAGCTGTCGTAGCCGACCTGGTAGCCGACCGTCGAGACGTCGTCCGCGCCGGTCATGAGCAGCAGGCGTGACTTCTGCAGTCGGATCTGCTTCTGGAACTGGATGGGGCTCAGGGTGGTCACCGAGTGGAACTTCCGGTGGAAGGCCGACGTGCTCATGCCACACGAGCGGGCGAGGTCCTCGACGCGGAACGGCTGCGCGTAGTGCTCGGTGATCCATCGGACGGCCCGGCTGATCTGGGTCATGCTGCTGTCGGCCAGCCCGATCTGCCGGATGCTCGAGCCCAGCGGTCCGGTGATCAGCCGCCACAGGATCTCGCGTTCGAGCATCGGCGCCAGCACGGCCCGGTCGCCCGGGGCGTCGAGCAGCGCCAGCATGCGGATCACCGCATCGAGCAGCTCGGGCCCGGCGTCGGCCACCCCGAGCCCGGGGGGAGCCGCAGCGGTGCGGGATCGTGACGACGCCGAGGGGCCGGGCTCGAGCAGGAGCGACGCGATGGTCGCGGGGCGTAGGGCGAGCCCGAACCCGAGCGCCGGCTCACGGCGGCTCGCCTGCGAGAAATGGCCGGTGATCGGCAGGTCGACCGAGGCGACGAGGTACTGGCCGGCCCGGTAGTCGTAGACCCGGTCGCCGATGGCCAGGCGCTTCGCCCCTTGCGCGATCAGAGCGAACACCGTCCCCGTCGTCGACGCCCGAGGCTCGCCGGTCGTGTCGGCCGAGGACAGGAGGACGCCGCCGATCGCGGTCGTCTCGTCAGGGCGGGCGTGCCGGGCGATGAGCGTCCGCAACCGGACTAGCTGGGCCTCGATCCGGATCATGAGCAGAAATGTACATGTGGTTTGCCGGCCATCACGTTGAACGCAGCGCGCCGTGACGGGACCTGAGCAGGATCGTGCAATAGTTCGACCGGTTCGTTCTCACACCCGGACGCTCGTGGCTGCTTGGCTCGAACCATGCCGATCCACGAAGGAACCAACGTGAAGACCGCCGCCGTCGTCGTCGGAGGAAGCTCCGGCATCGGGCAAGCCGCAGCTATCCGCATCGCCGAACGAGGCGCCGGCGTCATCCTGACCTACAACTCGAACCCCGACGGTGCGAAGGACACCGTCGCCACGATCGAAGGCAACGGGGGCGAGGCCGTCGCGCTTCCACTCGACGTCGGCCGCAGCGCGTCCTTCGCCGACTTCGCCGAGCAGGTGGTGCACGAGCTGGACGACAGGTGGCAGCGCCCGACGTTCGACTACCTGGTCAACAATGCCGGCTTCGGCCAGATGGCCATGTTCGAGGACACCACCGAGGAGCTCTTCGACGAGTTCTTCCGCGTCATCCTCAAGGGGCCGTACTTCCTCACCCAGCGGCTGTTGCCGCGGCTCGCCGACGGTGGCGCGATCGTGAACACCACCAGCAACTCGGCGCTCGTCACCGGACTGACGGCGGGCTACTCCGCCTACGCCAGCATGAAGGGCGGGCTGACCGTCCTCACCCGGTGCCTGGCCAAGGAGCTGAGCACCCGTGGGATCCGGGTGAACTCCGTGGCTCCCGGACCGACGCGCACCCGGCTCGGGAACGACGCGTTCGCCCACCACCCCGAGGTCATCCCTCCCCTCGCCGCTCAGACCGCGCTCGGCCGCATCGGCGAGGGCGACGACATCGGCAAGGTCATCGCCGCCCTGCTGTCCGACGAGCTCGGGTGGATCACCGGCGAGAACGTCGAGGCTTCCGGCGGGTTCAACCTGTGACAAACCGCTCGAGCCTGCCGAATGGGACGGCTTCCACGGCCATTGACCCGGCGGGGCTCAGGCGTGGGGACCGACCGTCACGGTGCCCACCGTCAGGGTCGGCTGGGCCTCCATGACGACGCCCACCAGGTCGACCTCGTCGTCGAGCTGCCGGCGCTGCGTGGCGGTCAGCTCCCGCAGCGGCTCGACGGTCACGGCGAGCGTCCGGCCGGAGCGCCGCTGGTGCCACACCCCACCGACGACGCCGTCGACGAGCAGCACCGGGTAGTTGCCGGCCTGGCCCGTCGGGGTGAGCGCTCGGGTCGCGGCCGCGCCGGGGTACAGCCGCTCCCGGGGCTGCCCCGCGACGACGAACGCGTCGAAGTACGGCAGCAGGTGGACCCCGCTGTGCGGTCGAGCTGGCACCCCGGTGTCGCCGGCCACCACCCGGGCCGGCTCGCCGTCCACCTCGACGGGCTCCAGCTCACCGGCCAGCTCGTCGAACAGCTCGACGGCGCGCCGCGGCGGGATGCCGAGCCATCGGGCGAACTGCTGGGGCGTGGCGGGGCCGTAGGCGTAGAGGTAGCGCGTGACCAGGGTGCGCAGGGCGGCGTTGCCGTCGTCGGGCCGGAACCCGGGCAGCCAGCGGTGTGGGTTCGTGTAGGTCACGTTGCGGCCCCGGTTCGGTCCGAAGCAGAGCACGCCGCGGTGCGCGGCCGTGCTGGTCAGCTGGCGCCAGCGCGGCCACTTGTCCTGGAACGCATCCATCGTCCGCTCGCCGGCCCACGGACCGGTTCGATCCACGATCGCCTCGGTCAGCTCGTCGACGGTCAGCTCGGTGTCGGCCAGCGCGTCCCCGATGGCCGCGGTGACCTCGTCGGCTTGCTCGCGGGTGAAGCGGACCGGCTCGGGATGCAGCGGCGCCGACGACGGCAGGGCCGACAGCGCCCCCGTCCACATCGGCAGGTCGGCGGTGGACAGCAGGTGCACGGTGCCGCGCGGACCGAAGGTCTTGACCAGGGTGCGGTCGTCCCAGAGAGCGCGCTGCACGTCGGCACGGGTCGCCCCGGCGATGCGCCGCCCGATCGAGAGCTCGGCGGCGCTGAGGACCTGGGCGTGCGCTCCGCACAGCACGCCGGCGATGTCGGCCGGCTCCAGGTCGGTGGCCGGTGCGGTCAGCGAGTGCCGGGCCATCCGCCGAGCCGTGACGCCGCTCCACGTCAGCGACGTCGGGCCGGGGGACTTCGGGGTCACGGATCTTGTGCCTCCACGGGACGGCAATGAGGGGCTGCTAGCCACGACCGCCTTGGGTGGCGGTGGACTGGGTCGACCGGAACAGCGAGGGGGTGACCTGGTAGCCGGCGACGAAGGCCTGGCGCAGCGTCTCCGCCGACGAGAAGCCGCAGGCGCGTGCGACCTGGGGCAACGGGAGATCGGTCGAGGTGAGCATCCGGGCGGCGACTTCGAGCCGGACGCGGCGCACGAGCTGACCGGGTGGCTCCCCGAGCTGGTCGCGGAACAGGCGCGTCAGGTGACGCACGCTGACGCCGGCGTCGGCCGCGAGGACGGCGGTGCGAAGGTCGCCGTCGGGATGCGCCATGACGTGGTCGAGGACGCCGCGCACGAGGCGGTCCTGGGGGCGGGGCGTCGTGGTGAACAGGCTCATCTGCGCCTGGTTGCCGGGTCGCTTGAGGTAGGTGACCATGCCGAGGGCGACCCACCGGGCGACCTCCGGCCCGTGGTCCTCCTCGATGAACGCGAGCGTCAGGTCGAGCGAGGCGGTCACGCCACCGGAGGTCGCGACGTTGCCGTCCCGGATGTAGACCGGGCCGGCGTCGACACAGACCCTCGGGTACCGCTCGGCCAGACCGGGGGCGAACCACCAGTGCGTCGTCGCGGGGCGGTCGTCCAGGAGGCCCGCGGCCGCCAGGACCGTCGCTCCCGTACAGACCGACGAGACCCGGCGTGCCTTGCCGGCCAGCCGGCGCACGTGCTGGACCAGGCGACCGTCCTCGGCGGCCTTGTCGTGGCCGAGCCCGCCGGCGACGACCAGGGTGTCGAGGTCGTCGACGGGGTCCTCGAGCCGGCCCTGTGCCCGCAGCTCGAGGCCGGAGTCGCAACGGATGCTCCGGCCGCCGAGCGAGACCAGCCGCACCCGGTAGGGCGGGTCGGCGCCCACCCGGTTGGCGATGTCGAAGCCGGTGGTGACGCAGGAGATGTCGACGAGCTCGGCGCCGTCGTAGGACACGACCAGGACGTGACGCGGGTCCACATCGGAACCCTAGGGCCCAGGGCCCAGGGTCAAGACGGACACGCTTCCCAGGAAACAGGACACGTCCGACCGCGTCGCCGTCGGCGGCCGGACGGTGCCTGTCAGGCTTCCCGCGCATGGCGAATCCGAGCTCCGACCAGTTCCCGACGTCGGTGGCGGGCCTGCCGCCGGCACGCGCCGTCGAGGTCGTCGAGCTCGCGGACGGCGACGTGTTCGACCTGCGCATCGCGCCCGTGGCCAAGCGGCTCGGCGATGCGACGGTGCGGATGCTCGCCTACGACGGGTCGATCCCCGGACCGACGCTCAAGGTACGGGAGGGATCGGAGGTCCTCGTCGACGTCGAGAACCAGGGCGACGCGGAGGCCACGGTCCACTGGCACGGCCTCCGGCTCGAGAACCGCTACGACGGGACGCACGAGACGCAGCGGCCCGTGGCGGTCGGCGAGCGGTTCTCCGCCCGGGTCAGGTTCCCCGACCCCGGCGTCTACTGGTACCACCCGCACATCCGCGAGGACTATGGCCAGGAGATGGGCCTGTACGGCAACGTGCTCGTCGAGCCCGCCGATCCCCACTACTGGCCGCCGGTGCACCGCGAGGTCCTGCTCACGCTCGACGACGTCCTGCTCGAGGACGGAAGGGTCGCGCCGTTCAGCCGGGCCACGACGACGCACTCGGCGATGGGCCGCTTCGGCGACGTCCTCCTGGTGAGCGGCGAGACCGATCTCTCGCTGCGAGCGCGGCCCGGCGAGGTGGTCCGCTTCTACCTGACGAACACGGCCAACACGAGGGTCTTCGACGTGGCGCTGCCGGGAGCGCCCATGAAGCTCGTGGGCGGCGACAGCGGGCGTGTCGAGCGCGAGGAGCTGGTGGACCACGTGGTGCTCGCGCCCTCGGAGCGTGCCGTGGTGGACGTGCTCGTCGTCGGACGCCGCCAGCTCACCCTCGAGCACCGCACGCCGGATCGGACCTACCGGCTGGCGTCGATCGAGGTGGGCGGCGACCGGCCCGATCCGCCGTTGGCCGGCCGGTTCGCCGCCCTGCGGACGAACGCCGACATGGTTGCGGAGCGGCAGCGGATCACGCCGTACCTGGAGGCCGAGCCCGACAAGGTGCTCGCCTTCCTGGCGGAGATGGACCACGGCGCCCACGACCCCAGCGGCCACGACCACGCGCACGACCCCGGCGGCCACCGCCGTGGCGACTCGACGGTGGGCGGCGGCATCGAGTGGGAGGACGGCATGGTCGAGATGAACCGGGCGAGCACGCCGTCGAACATGCGCTGGAAGATCGTCGATCGCGCCACCGGCGCCGAGAACCAGGCCATCGACTGGCGGTTCCGCGTCGGCGACCAGGTCAAGATCCGGCTCCTGAACGAGATGGCCGGGGACCACCCGATGCACCACCCGTTCCACGTCCACGGCGCCGGTCGCTTCCTCGTGCTCGGTCGTGACGGGATCACCGAGCCCAACCTGGTCTGGAAGGACACCGTGC
Organism: Acidimicrobiales bacterium; assembly: GCA_035316325.1. Classification (NCBI taxonomy): domain Bacteria; kingdom Bacillati; phylum Actinomycetota; class Acidimicrobiia; order Acidimicrobiales; species Acidimicrobiales bacterium. Next base: position 5,025 of record DATHJB010000097.1, on the reverse strand, counting down.
TGGTGCGCACGGGGGAGACCGTGGACATCCTGCTCGACGTCAGCAACGTCGGCCGGTGGATGGCCCACTGCCACATCGCCGAGCACCACGAGACCGGGATGATGTTCAGCTTCACGGTCGCTCCGGCCACGACGGCGACCGACGGAGGCGCGTGACCGTGCTCGCCCGCCTCGCCTCCTTCGCCGTCCGGCGCCGACGGCTCGTGCTCGCCGCCAGCGCCCTGTTCGTGGTCGTCGCCGCCGCCATCGGTACGGGCGCGTTCGGCAAGCTGCAGGACGGCGGCTTCGAGGATCCCGACGCCGAGAGCACCCGGGCGTCCGACGTCCTCGACGAGAGGTTCGACGACGGCGGCGCGCCGACCCTGGTGCTCCTCGCCCGATCGTCGACCGGTGACGTCGACGGAGCGGACGCCACCGCCGACGGCATCGCCCTCACCGACGCCCTGCGTGACATCCCCGGTGTGACCGACGTGGAGTCCTACTGGTCGCTGGGCGGTGCGCCACCGCTGCGCAGCTCGGACGGCGACGAGGCGCTGGTGCTCGCCCGCATCACCGGCGAGGAGGACGAGGAGGACGAGGTCGTCGCCGTCGTCCACGACCAGCTGGCTGGCCGCCAGGGCGTGCTCGACGTGTCCCTGGGCGGTCCCGACGCCATCGGCGCCGAGATCACCGAGAGCGTCAAGTCGTCGCTGGGTCGGGCCGAGCTCATCGCCATCCCCCTGACGCTGCTGCTCCTCCTGTTCGTGTTCCGCAGTGTGCTGGCGGCGAGCCTGCCGCTCCTCATCGGGCTCATGGCGATCATGGGCACGCTGCTCGTCCTGTTCGTGCTCGGCTCGATCACCGACGTCTCGGTGTACTCGATCAACCTCACCACCGCCCTCGGCCTCGGGTTGGCGATCGACTACTCGCTGTTCATCGTGTCCCGCTACCGGGAGGAGCTGGGCCGCGGCCTCTCGGTGCCCGACGCGGTCGTGCGGTCGGTCGAGACCGCGGGTCGCACGGTGACGATCAGCGCCCTCACGGTCGCGGTGTCGCTGTCGGCCCTGCTCATCTTCCCGCTCTACTTCCTGAGGTCCTTCGCCTACGCGGGCATCGCCGTGGTGCTGCTGGCGATGGTCGCCGCCATCGTGACCCTGCCCGCACTGCTGGCGGCGATCGGCCCTCGGGTCGACTCGCGGCGGGCTCGCGAGCGGGCGGCGGCTGCGGCCGAGGCCGGCGGGGCCGGTGGGGCCGCTGGGATCACCGCCGAGGCCGACGGGTTCTGGCACCGCGTCGCCTCCGTCGTCATGCGCCGGCCGCTCCCGATCGCGCTCGCGGTCACCGCCGTGCTGCTGGTCCTCGGCGCCCCGTTCCTGCGGCTGTCGGTCGGCCTCCCCGACGAGCGGGTGCTGCCCGAGTCGTCCGAGGCCCGGCGGGTGTCCGAACGCATCCAGGCCGACTTTCCGGGCGACACCGACGCGGCCTTCCCCGTCGTGGTCGAGTCCGACACCGGCGGCGCCGTCGACCAGGCCGCGCTGTCCGCCTACGCCGCCGACCTGTCCACCGTCGAGGGCGTCGCCCGGGTCGAAGGGCCCGACGGCGTCTACCAGGACGGCGGCCCGGTCGACGCCGGCGACACGCCCGCCGGCCCCCCTGTGGACCCGGCGCGCTTCGTGCGCGACGGCACCGCCTGGCTCGAGGTCGTGCCCGGCGTCGAGCTCCAGTCCGCAGCCGGTGAGCAGCTGGTCGAGGACATCCGCAACCTCGACCCGGGCTTCGAGACCCTGGTCGGCGGGAGCGCGGCCCAGCTCGTCGACACCAAGGACACCCTGCTGAGCCTGCTCCCGTGGGCGCTGACCATCGTCGCCGTCACGACCCTGGTCCTCCTGTTCCTGATGACCGGCAGCGTGCTGATCCCCGTCAAGGCGCTGGTGCTCAACCTGCTCAGCCTCACGGCCACCTTCGGCGCCATGGTGTGGATCTTCCAGGACGGCCACCTGTCGGGGCTGCTCGACTTCACCGCCACCGGCCGGATCGACACGTCGATGCCGATCCTGATGTTCTGCATCGCCTTCGGCCTGTCCATGGACTACGAGGTGTTCCTCCTGTCCCGCATCAAGGAGGAGTACGACGCCACCGGCGACAACGCCGCGTCGGTCGCCCTCGGTCTCGAGCGGACGGGGCGGATCGTCAGCGCCGCGTCCGTCCTGCTGGCCATCACGTTCCTCGCCTTCGGGACCGCCGACGTCAGCTTCCTCAAGCTGTTCGGCGTCGGCCTGGCGCTCGCCGTGCTGATGGACGCCACCGTCATCCGTGGCCTGCTCGTCCCCGCCTTCATGCGCCTGGCCGGACCCGCGAACTGGTGGGCGCCACCGGCCCTGCGCCGTCTCCACCGGCGCATCGGCATCTCGGAGTCCGACGCCCCCGACACTCCCGACACTCCCGAACCGGCCTACGAGCCCTCGTCACCCTGACCCGGTCGCCCGCTCCCGCTCTCCCCGGCCACCGCCACGATCGCCCGATCGATGGCCGCCTCGTCGGGCAGGACCAACACCCGGGTGTCCTCGGTGCCGGGCGCGTGCTCGCGGCCCGTTGTCGGCTGGCCCCAGTCGAGGCCTTGATGGTGCCGCGCCGGGGGCATCCCGCCGCTGCGATGGGGCGGCGTGGTGCCACGATGGGTCGATGCCGGGGAATGTCGTCGGGTTGCGTCAGCTGCCCGGCACCACCCACATGGGCGTCTCCCGCAGCACGCTGCTGGCGCCGGTCATCGAGTCGTTCCCGCGTGACACATGCCGAATGGTGGCGCGATCGGCCAGGTGCGGGCGACGGTGACCGCGGGACGGCTGGACCCGCCCGTGGCCATCGTGGTCGAGGGTCGGGTCCGAGCGGACAACGCCGAGGTCGTCGGGCCGACGACGCGGGCACTGCGTCCCTGGTCCTCGCTGCCGATGAGCTCGTACCCGTCAGGACTCCGACTTCACGCTCGGGACTTCAGTGCCACAATTGCACTGCGTCGTCCTGGGCGCTGGCCAGGAATCGCCCGTCGGGGCTAAACGTCACCGAACCTATTCCCATGCCGGAGCTCTCCAGAGAGCGCACCATCTTCCTCGTAGCCACGTCCCACAAGCGGATGCACCCCTCCTCCGTTGACCCGCAGCCGACGGCCAGCAATAGCCCGTCCGGGCTGAACGCCAGCGAGTTCACGCCGCCGAAATTGTCGGTGAGAGTGGCGCCAACCTGCTGGCCGGAGACCGGATCCCACAGCCGCACCTCTTTGCCGCCGCCGCTGGCCAGCAGCCGGCCGTCAGGGTTGAACGTCACCGAGCTCAACGAACCGTCATGTCCCGTCAGACGGTCGCCGACAGGCTGGCCGGAGGACGGGTCCCACAGCTGCAACGTCCCTGCGTACCTGGGGTCGATGTCGATGCTGCCGCGCTGACTGGCGCTGGCCAGCAATCGGCCGTCGGGACTGAATGCCACCGAGAACACGGCACCGACATGACCGCTCAGAATGTGCAGCGGCTGCATACGCTGATCCCACAATCGCACGGTCCGGTCACTGCCCGCACTGGCGACCAACCGTCCGTCGGGACTGAATGCCACCGAGATCACAGGGCCGACATGGCCGGTAAGCGGGGCGCCAACCTGATCACCGGACGGACCCCACAATCGCACTGTCCCATCCAGGCTGGCGCTGGCCAGCAACCCGCCGTCGGGACTGAACGCCACCGAACGCGCCGACTTGCTGTGGCCGCTCATCTGAACGCCCACCGGCCGGCCCCGGGCTGGATCCCAGAGTCGCACGGAGCTTCCGCCGCTGGCCAGCAATCGCCCGTTAGGGCTGAACGCCACACAAATGAAGCGTTCAAGTGCATCGGCGCGCATGGTCACGGCGACCCGGTGTGGAACAGACACCAGCCCAATCCCCTCTCAAGAGCAGCAACCAGGATCATAAGCCGACGCTGAGCGTGAACAGCCCCGTTACGAGGTGGCCCCTGTGCTGCCAGAGAGGATTCGGTAGAGGGCACGTAGCACGCTCCCAGAACGCTGCCCGCCCGCTGCCGCAAGGTGCCCAGATCGTTATGGGCGAGACCTCGGATGGATCCGGTTGTGCTTACGACTCTGAGCGCTGAAAGACACACCTGTCACCGGACCCGGTCGCCGACGACGACTGGGCAGATCGGCGCGTCCCGAGCGGGCCAGCAGCCCGGCAGCGCTCCGTCCGGGATCGACTGATCCCGGATGCGGGAGTTCAGGCCCAATGGCCGTCCAGCATCGGACGGCGCGGCACACAGATCGAGTCGGCTCTGGCCGCAGCATCGCAGAGGCCAGCGTGTCCCAGAACGCGCGGCCGAGCGCGCTCAACTCGCGTGGCAGAAGTGCCGTTGGAGGGCACGCACAACGCGCGGACTTGGCACCGTCGTCCGACGCTTGCCCACGCCTCCAGAGCGACGCCTCGGCGCTATTGGCGGCAATGCGAGGCGAGCAGATCGGCTGCTACAGCTCGCCTGCTTCCTGACTGGGGGCGCACGGGGGAGTGACGCAGGCCATCTACTCGGATCGTTCGCGAACCCCGATTTCCGGTGCGCGAGCAGCGGGCCGGCTCGCGGCGGAGCTCGCCTCGTCTCTGCACACATGGCGACTGGTAGATGATTTCGTGACTTACCCGCATCTCCAGGTCTCGGGGAGGTCCAGCCGCAAGCGTGACGCTCAGCCGGATGGGGGCACGTAGTCCTCGACCATGTCGAACACGACGCTGAGGTAGTTGGGGGTGGTGCCGGTGATGTGGATCCACACGTGCTCGAAACCCTCGGCCTCGTTCTCGCCGACCATCACCGTCTTGCCCTCGCCCGGGTACAGCGGCAGGACGTCGGCCGCCGTGCACGGGAAGTCGATCGGGTCGCCGCTGCAGGTGGCCGGCACGTCGCCGGACGGGAACGTGACCCGGTAGGTGTGGGGGTCGGGGTTGCGGAGGTGGTACATCTCGGGCTCGCCGGTGTCCTCGATCGCCGCCTGGATCCCGGTCTCCCCGGCCAGGTAGCACATG
>DATHJB010000096.1 GCA_035316325.1 Acidimicrobiales bacterium | reverse complement strand
GCGGGACGACCTCCTCGCCGCCCTCGACGGCATCGAGCCCCAGCCGCCCCGGGTGCGCTTCGCTTCGACGGTCACCGGCGACGCCGCCCTCGGCCCCGACTACTGGTACCGCAACCTGCGGGAGACCGGCCGCTTCCACGCGGCGGTGGCGGCGCTGGCGGCCGACGGCCACGACCTGTTCGTGGAGGTCAGCCCCCACCCGATGCTGCTCCCGCCGCTGCAGGACACGCTCGACGAGGTCGGCCCGGCCAAGTCCGCCGTCGGCACCCTCCGCCGCGACGACGGCGGCCCGTCACGCCTCGCGATCGCTCTGGCCGACGCCTGGGTGCACGGCGCCCCGGTCGAATGGCGCCGGCTGCTGAGCCCGGGTCGGCGGGTCGACCTCCCCACCTACCCCTTCCAGCACCACCGCTACTGGCCGACCGTGGCCCCCAGCGCCGAGCCGTCGCTGCTGGTCACCGAATGGGAGCCCTTGGAGCTGGCCGATGCCGCCTTGGATGTGGTCGTTCGTCGCGTCGACGTGCCGGACGGCGACGACGTCCCCGCCCGGGCACTGGCCGCTGCCCGCCAGGCGCAGGGGTGGCTGACCGACGAGTCGCTCGGCGACGCCCAGCTGGTGATCGCCACCGGCGACGACCTCGCCTCCGCCGCGGTCCACGGCCTGGTCCGCTCCGCCCAACGGGAGCACCCCGGCCGCTTCGTCCTGGCGACCGTCGACGACGATCCCGCCTCCTGGGCGGCGCTCCCGGGAGCGGCCGCCACCGGCGAGCCCGAGGTGATGGTGCGGAAGGGACAGGCTGTCGCCCGCCGCCTCGTCCGCGCTGCCGAGGCTCCCGTGGCGAGTCCGTTCGACCCCGACGGGACGGTGCTCGTCACCGGGGGGACCGGGACGCTGGGCCGCCTCGTCGCCCGGCACCTGGTGGCCGCGCAGGGCGTCCGGTCCCTGGTGTTGGTGAGCCGCCGGGGCATCGCCGGGGATCTCGTGGAGGACCTGGAGGCAAAGGGAGCCCAGGTGACCGTCGCCGCCTGCGACGTCGCCGACCGGGCGGCGTTGGGCCGCCTGCTGGCGGCGCACCCCGTGCGGGCCGTCGTCCACCTGGCCGGCGCCCTGGACGACGGCGTCGTGGCGTCGCTCACCCCGGAGAAGTGGGACACGGTGTGGGCGCCCAAGGCCGCCGGGACGTGGAACCTGCACGAGCTTGCCGGCGACCTCGACGCCTTCGTCGTGTTCTCCTCGACCTCCGGGGTGGTGGGGGCGGCGGGCCAGGCCAACTACGCGGCCGCCAGCGCCTTCGCCGACGCCGTGGTCGGGCAGCGCCGAGCCGGGACGTCGATCCAGTGGGGCCTGTGGGACGAGGCCAGCGGGCTCACCGGCGGCGTCGACGACACCGCCCGGTCCCGCCTCCGCCGCACCGGTGTCGCCCCCCTCGCGACCGACGCCGCGCTGGCACTGTTCGACGCCGCCCTCGGCCACGGGCCGGTCGTGGCGGCACTGGCGGTCGACCTGCGGGACGTGGCCGGCGAGCCGTTGTGGAGCCGGCTGGTCGAGCGGCCCACGCCGGCGCCCCCGGGGCCGACGCTCGTCCCCCGGCTGGAGGCGATGGGCGACGGGGAGCGCCGCCGGGCGCTGGCCGACGTGGTCCGCAGCGAGGCGGCCGCGGTGCTGGGTCACCCGGGACCCGATGCCGTCGAGGTCGGGCGGGCGTTCAAGGACATGGGCTTCGACTCGCTCACCGCCGTCGAGCTGCGCAACCGCCTCGGTGCCCTCACCGGGCTACGGCTCCCCACCACCCTGGTGTTCGACCACCCCACGATCGACGTGCTGGCCGCCGCCCTCGACGCCCGGCTGTTCCCGCCGCCGCCGTCGCCCGCCGCCGAGGCCCGCACACTGGTCGCCCGGCTGGAGGCCGTGCTGGCGTCGCTGCCGCCCGACGACCCGGCCGCCGCCGAGCTGGCCGGCGCCCTGCGGCGGACGGTGGCCCGGCTCGCCCCGCCCGGCCGACCCGGGATCGACGGCGAGCTCGCCTCCGCCGACGCCCAGGAGGTGCTCGACTTCATCGACCGGGAGTTCGGTGAGGCGGTGAGCTGATGTCCGACGGTGACGATCGCCTCCTCACCTATCTCAAGCGGGTCACCGCCGACCTGCACCGCACCCGGGCCCGGCTCAACGAACCGCTGGCCATCGTCGGGATGGCGTGCCGTTTCCCGGGTGGCGTGGTGTCGCCCGACGACCTGTGGGCCGTGGTCGCCGAGGGTCGCGACGTGGTGTCCGACGCGCCCACCGACCGGGGCTGGCCGTCGTCGTCGGAGGGGCCGGCCGGGCGGCTGCGGGGCGGCTTCCTCGACGACGTCGCCGGGTTCGACGCCGCCCTCTTCGGGGTGTCGCCCCGGGAGGCGCTGGCGATGGACCCCCAGCAGCGCCTGTTCCTGGAGGTGTCGTGGGAGGCGCTGGAGCGGGCGGGTGTCGACCCGGGCTCGCTGCGGGGCTCCGATACCGGGGTGTTCGCCGGCCTGGCGGGCAACGACTACCGCCTGCTGCCCCGGGACGGTCCGGTCGACGGCCTGGGCCTGACGGGCGGGCTGGCCAGCGTGGTGTCGGGGCGGGTGGCGTACGCCCTGGGCCTGGAGGGGCCGGCGGTCACGGTCGATACGGCGTGCTCGTCGTCGCTGGTGGCGTTGCACCTGGCGGGACAGGCGCTGCGGTCGGGTGAATGCTCGCTGGCGCTGGCGGGCGGGGTCACGGTGATGGCGACGCCCACGCTGTTCCACGAGTTCGCCGCCTCCGGCGGGCTGTCGTCGGACGGTCGCTGCCGGGCGTTCGGGGCGGGGGCCGACGGGACGGGCTGGTCGGAGGGCGTCGGTGTGCTGGTGCTGGAGCGCCTGTCGGAGGCGCAGCGGCACGGGCGCCGGGTGTGGGGCGTGGTGGCGGGCTCGGCGGTGAACCAGGACGGTGCGTCGAACGGTTTGACGGCCCCCAGCCGTGCCGCCCAGGAGCGGGTGATCCGCCAGGCACTCGCCCACGCCGGCCTGTCGCCGGTCGAGGTCGGCGCCGTGGAGGCCCACGGCACGGGCACGACGCTGGGCGATCCGATCGAGGCGGCGGCGCTGCTGGCGACCTACGGCCAGGACCGGGAATCGCCCCTGTGGCTGGGGTCGCTCAAGTCGAACCTCGGGCACACCCAGGCGGCGGCGGGTGTCGCCGGGGTGATGAAGATGGTGCTGGCGATGCAGCACGGCGTCCTGCCCCGGACGCTGCACGCCGAGGAGCCGTCGCCGCACGTCGACTGGTCGGCGGGGTCGGTGGAGCTGCTGACCGAGAGCCGGGAGTGGCCAGGGCCTCGTCGGGCGGGCGTGTCGGCGTTCGGGATCTCCGGCACCAACGCCCACGTGATCCTGGCGGAGCCCCCCGATCACGACGTGCCGGAGGCCACGGTGTCGGAGGGGCCTCTGCCGCTGGTGGTGTCGGCGGCGTCGCCGGAGGCGCTGGCGGTCCAGCTCGACCGCCTCGACCCAGTGCCACAGCCCGACGTCGCCTGGTCACTGGCCACGACCCGGGCCGCGCTGGAGCACCGGGCCGTCGTCCTCGACGGGACCGTCGTGCGGGGTCGGGTGCGTCCGGGTGGGGTGGGGTTCGTGTTCGCGGGGCAGGGGACCCAGCGCCCGGGGATGGGAGCCGAGCTGTACGAGCGGTTCCCGGTCTACGCCGAAGCCTTCGACGAGGCGCTCGACCCCGCGCTGCGGGACCGCGTGCTGGGTGGCGATCCGCTGGACGACACGCTCTACGCCCAGACCGGCATCTTCGCTTTCGAGGTAGCACTCGCCCGGTTGCTGGCGAGCCTCGGCGTCGAACCCGAGGTGGTCGTCGGCCATTCGATCGGGGAGCTGGCCGCGGCGCAGGTCGCCGGAGTCATGTCCCTCGACGACGCCCGCCGGCTCGTCACTGCCCGGGCCCGGTTGATGTCGGCTCTCCCCGCCGGTGGGGCGATGGTCGCCCTGCGGATGACCGAGGCCGAGGCCGCCGAGCTGATCGCCGGGCACCCGGACGTGGCCATCGCCGCGGTCAACGCCCCCGACAGCGTGGTCGTCTCCGGGAACGCGGCCACGGTCGAGGGGTGGGGCAAGCGGTTGCGGGTGAGCCACGCCTTCCACTCACCGCTCGTCGAGCCCATGCTCGACGACTTCCGCCAGGTGGCGGCCACCATCACCTACGACCGTCCGCAGCTGCCGTGGGTGTCGACGCTCACCGGTCAGCCGGTCACCGAGGCGATCACCGCCGACCACTGGGTCGACCAGGCCCGGCGGACCGTCCGCTTCTACGACGCCATCGCCGACCTCGACCTGCCGCTCGAGATCGGGCCGGGCGTCGACCTCCTCACCACCCTCACCCGGGCCTGGGTCCACGGCGCGCCCGTCGACTGGACCGCGGTCCTCCCGCCGGGCCGCACCGTCGACCTCCCCACCTACCCCTTCCAGCACCAGCGCTACTGGCCCACCGACGCCCCGCTGCCGCCACCCCCGGTCGATCCCGCCGGCGAACGCAGCCCGGTGGAGCTGGTGCAGGCGGAGGCGGCGGCGATCCTCGGCTACGCCACCCCGGCCGATGTCGACCCCGAGCGGGCCTTCAAGGACCTGGGGTTCGACTCGGTGAGCGCCGTCGAGCTGCGCAACCGCCTGAACGTCGCCACCGGGCTGCGGCTGCCGGCGGCCCTGGTGTTCGACCACCCGACCCCTGCCGCCCTGGCCGACCACCTCGCTGTGGCACTCCGGGGCGACCCGGCGGCCGCGGTGTCGATCGACGCGGCGCCCGCCCCCGCCGCCACCGACGAGCCCCTCGCCATCGTGGGCATGGCCTGCCGCTTCCCCGGCGGCGTCACCTCACCCGAGGGCCTGTGGGACCTGGTGACCGACGGCCGGGACGTCATCGCCGGGCTCCCGACCGACCGGGGCTGGGACGCCTCGCTGCCGTTCTTCGGTGGCTTCCTCGACGACGCCGCCGGGTTCGACGAGACGCTCTTCGGCATCTCGCCCCGGGAGGCGCTGGCCATGGACCCCCAGCAACGCCTCCTCCTGGAGGTGTCGTGGGAGGCGCTGGAGCGGTCGGGCCTCGACCCCCGCTCCCTGCGGGGCAGCGACACCGGGGTGTTCGTGGGGCTGGTGTCGCCGCCGGGCGACTACGGCACGCTGCTCGCCGACGCCGCCGAGAACGTGGAGGGCTCGGTGATGGCGGGCGTGACCGCCAGCGTGGCGTCGGGGCGGGTGGCGTACGTGCTGGGCCTGGAGGGGCCGGCGGTCACGGTGGACACGGCGTGCTCGTCGTCGCTGGTGGCGTTGCACCTGGCCAGTCAGGCGCTGCGGTCGGGGGAGTGCGGGTTGGCGCTGGCGGGCGGGGTCACGGTGATGGCGACCCCGGCGGCGTTCGGGGAGTTCGCCTCCCTGGGCGGCCTGGCGGCGGACGGTCGCTGCAAGGCGTTCGGCGCCGGGGCCGACGGGACGGGCTGGTCGGAGGGCGTGGGCGTGCTGGTGCTGGAGCGCCTGTCGGACGCCCGCCGGGCCGGGCACCGGGTGTGGGGTCTCGTCGCCGGCTCGGCGGTGAACCAGGACGGGGCGTCGAACGGCCTGACGGCCCCGAACGGCCTGGCCCAGCAGCGGGTGATCCGCCGGGCGCTGGCGTCGGCGGGTCTGTCACCGGGCGACGTCGACGCCGTCGAGGCCCACGGCACCGGCACGGTGTTGGGTGACCCGATCGAGGCGGGGGCGCTGCTGGCGACCTACGGCCCCAACCGGGAGTCGCCGCTGTGGTTGGGGTCGCTGAAGTCGAACCTCGGGCACACGCAGGCCGCCGCGGGGGTGGCGGGCGTGGTGAAGATGGTGCTGGCGCTGCAGCACGGCGTGCTGCCCCGCACGTTGCACGCCGACGAGCCGTCGCCCCACGTGGACTGGTCGTCGGGCCGGGTCGAGCTGCTGACCGAGTCCCGGGAGTGGCCCGCCACCGACCGTCCCCGCCGGGCGGCCGTGTCGTCGTTCGGGATGAGCGGCACCAACGCCCACGTCATCCTGGAGGCGGCGCCCGAGGTACCGGAGCCGAGCCCGAGCCGCCCGGCCGGCGGCGACGATGGCGGGGCGCCGCTGGTGGTGTCGGCGGCGTCGCCGGAGGCGCTGGCCGCCCAGGTCGAGCGCCTGGCCGACGTGGTCGCCACCCACCCCCGGGCCGACGTCGCCTGGTCGTTGGCCACCACACGGCCGGCGCTGGAGCACCGCCGGGTCCTCCTCGGCGACGAGGTGCGGCAGGGGCGGGCGACGACCGGGGGCGCGGTCCTGGTGTTCCCGGGCCAGGGCGCCCAGTGGGTCGGGATGGCCGCGGGGTTGATGGAGTTCCCGGCGTTCCGGGAGGCCATGGCGGCGTGCGAGGCGGCGTTGGCCCTTTACGTCGACTGGTCGTTGACCGAGGTGGCGTGCGGCGACGACGACGGGTGGCTGTCGCGGGTCGACGTGGTGCAGCCGGCGCTCTTCGGGGTGATGGTGTCGTTGGCGGCGCTGTGGGAGTCGTTCGGCGTGGCGCCCGCGGCGGTGGTGGGCCACTCGCAGGGGGAGATCGCCGCCGCCCAGGTGGCCGGGCTGCTGTCGCTCGACGACGCCGCCCGCATCGTGGCCCGCCGCTCCCAGCTCGTCGCCCGGCTCTCGGGGCGGGGCGCGATGGCGTCCGTGCTGGCCGACGAGCGGCGCGTGACGGAGCTGGTGCGCCGCCGGCCGGGCCGCCTCGGGGTGGCGGCGGTGAACGGCCCCACGGCGGTCACGGTGTCGGGCGACCCCGAGGCCGTCGACGAGCTGGTGGCCCGGTGCGAGGCCGAGGGCGTGCGGGCGTCGCGGATCGCGGTCGACTACGCCGCCCACTCGCCCCAGGTCGACGCCCTGTACGACGACCTGCTCGCCGCGCTCGACGGCATCGCCCCGGCGCCGCGACCCCGGGTGCCGCTGTGGTCGACGGTGACCGGCGGCCCGGTCGGCCCCGACGACCTCGACCCCGCCTACTGGTTCCGCAACCTGCGGGAGACCGTCCGCTTCGAGGGCACCGTGCGGGCGCTGGCGGCCGCGTCGGGGCACGGGCTGTTCGTCGAGGTCAGCCCCCATCCGGTGCTGGTGCCGGCGTTGCTCGACACCCTCGAGGGCTCCGGGCGCGCCACCACCGCCGTCGGCACGCTGCGACGGGGCGACGGCGGGCCGGAGCGCCTGACCGCGGCCCTGGCCGACGCCTGGGTGCACGGCGCCCCCGTCGACTGGCGGCGGCTCCTGGGGTCGGGGCAGTCGGTCGACCTCCCCACCTACTCCTTCCGGCACCTGCGCTACTGGCCGACGCCCCGGGTGCTCGACGACGGCGTGGCGCTGGCCGGCTCCGATGCCGTGGTGTTCACCGGGCGGCTGGCCCTGGCGTCGCAGCCCTGGCTGGCCGACCACGTGCTGGCGGGCGAGGTGGTGGTGCCGGGCGCGGCGATCGTGGAGCTGGTGCTGCTCGCCGGGTCCCGTCTGGGTGCGGAGCGCCTCGACGAGCTGGTGATCGAGGCCCCGCTGGTGTTGCCCCCGTCGGGCGCCGTGGAGCTCCAGGTGGAGGTCGGGCCGGACCGGTCGGTCACGCTCCACGCCCGGGAGTCGGCGACCGATCCGTGGACCCGCCACGCGACGGGGACGCTCACCCTCACCACCACCCGAATCCTCGACACAGATGGCGCCCTGGCGACCGTTCCTGTCGAGGTTTCGTCGGAAGCGGTGCCCGTCGACGTCGACGGCCTGTACGACGACCTCGCCGCCGCGGGCCTGGCGTACGGCTCGACGTTCCGGGGCCTCCGGGCCGCCTGGCGCGACGGCGACGTCCTCTACGCCGACGTCGCCCTGCCCGACGACGCCCACGCCGGTGGGTTCGGGCTGCACCCGGCGCTGTTCGACGCGGCGCTGCACGCCCTGGCGCTGGAGAACCGGGACGTCCGCCTGCCATTCGTGTGGTCCGGCGTGACGCTCCCGTCGCCGGGCGCCCGCCGCCTGTGGGTGCGGCTGGCGCCGACCGGGACGGGCGTCGCGCTGCATGCCGTCGACGACACGGGCCGGCTGGTCGCGTCGGTCGACTCGCTGGTCCTGCGCGAGCCGCCCACGACCGATCGTGGGGGCGGCGACCTCTTCTCGATCACCTGGGAGCCGGTCGTATCCGAGGCCGCGCCGCCGGCGTCCGATGTGGTCGTCCACGAGGTTCCGGCGTCCGACCCGGGCGAGGACGTGGTCACCGCCGTGCGCCGGGTCACGGCCGAGGTGCTGGCCCAGGCGCAGGAGTGGCTCGCCGAGGACCGTGCGGCCGACGCCCGACTGGCGGTCGTCACCCGCGGCGCCGACCTGGTGCAGGCGCCGGTGTGGGGCCTGGTCCGCTCGGCGGAGACCGAGAACCCCGGCCGCTTCCTCCTGGTCGACCTGGGCCCCGACGACGACGTCGACACGGCTGTCGCCGCCGCGGCCTCGACGGGGGAGGCAGAGGTCGCCGTCCGGGGCGACCGCCTGTGGGCCCGGCGGCTGGGCCCCGCCGACCCGCCCCGCGTGCCGGCAGGGGAGTGGCGGCTCCGCACGGCCACACCAGGAGTGCTCGACGACCTCACGCCCGGGGCGGATGCCGAGGAGCTCCGGCCGCTCCGGCCCCACGAGGTGCGGGTCGCCGTCCGGGCCGCGGGCCTCAACTTCCGCGACGTGCTGGTGGCGCTGGGGGTCGTGCCGCCCGACGACGACGGCGACGACCGGCTGGGCGGCGAGGGCGCCGGCGTGGTGGCCGAGATGGGGGCGGCCGTTCCCGGCCTGGCCGTCGGCGACCGGGTGATGGGGTTGCTGCCCGGGGCGATGGCGTCGTCGGCCGTGACCGACCACCGGATGGTGGCGCCGATCCCCGAGGGCTGGTCGTACGCCCGGGCTGCGGCGGTGCCGGCGGCGTTCCTCACCGCCTACCGGGCGCTGGTCGACGTGGCCGGCGTGCAGCCGGGCGAGTCGGTGCTGGTCCACTCGGCCGCGGGCGGCGTCGGCATGGCATCCGTGCAGCTGGCCCGCCACCTCGGCGCCGAGGTGTTCGCCACGGCCAGCCCCGCCAAGCACCCGACCCTCCACGACATGGGGATCGACCCCGACCACGTCGGCTCCTCCCGCGACCTGACGTTCGCCGAGCGGTTCGGCCCGGTCGACGTGGTGCTCAACAGCCTGGCCGGCGACTTCGTCGACGCGTCGCTGGGCCTGCTCGCCCCCGGCGGCCGCTTCGTCGAGCTGGGCAAGACGGACATCCGCCCACTCGACCCGGCCACCTACCGGCCGTTCGACCTCGTGGAGGCCGGTCCCGACCGGATCGCCGAGCTGCTGGCCGAGGTGCTGCGCCTGTTCGAGCGGGGCGTCCTCACCCACCTACCGCTCGCCACCTGGGACGTGGGCCGGGCGCACGAGGCCTTCCGGCACATGAGCCAGGCCCGCCACGTCGGCAAGCTCGTGCTGACGGTCCCCTCACCCGGCCTCGACGTCGGCCCCTCGGGGACGGTCCTGGTCACCGGCGGCACCGGCGGGCTGGGACGCCACGTGGCCCGGCACCTCGCCGCCGCACACGGCGTCCGCCACCTGCTGCTGGTGAGCCGCTCGGGCCACGCCCCCGACGTTCTCATCCAGGAGCTCGCCGAGCTGGGCGCCGAGGCCACCGTCGCCGCCTGCGACGTGGCCGACCGGGCCGCCGTGGCCGCGCTGCTGGCCGCCGTCCCCGCCGACCGGCCGCTGCGGGCGGTGGTCCACGCCGCCGGCGTCCTCGACGACGGGGTGGTCCCGTCGCTCGACCCCGACCGCCTCGACGCCGTGATGTCCCCCAAGGTGGCGGGCGCCTGGCACCTCCACGAGCTGACCGCCGAGATGGGCCTCGACCTGTCGGCCTTCGTGTTGTTCTCGTCGGCGGCCGGCGCCATCGGGTCGGCGGGCCAGGCCAACTACGCCGCCGCCAACAACTTCCTCGACGCGCTGGCGGCGCACCGGCGGGCGTCGGGCCGGCCGGCCGTGTCGCTGGCCTGGGGGTTCTGGGCCGAGGCGAGCGGCATGACCGGCCACCTCGGCGACGTCGACCTCGCCCGACTGCGCCGCTCCGGGTTCGTCGGTCTGGCGACCGACGACGGCCTCCGCCTGCTCGACTCGGCCATCGGCCACGGCGACGCCACCCTGGTCCCCGCCCACCTGTCGCTCCCGGTGCTGCGCCGCGCCGCCCGGGCGGGCGCCGTGCCGGCGTCGTGGGGCCGGCTGGTGGGGGTGACGGCGTCACCCGCCCCGGCGTCCGACGCCGCTCCACCGGGTCTCGCCGGCCTGGACCCCGACGAGCTCGAGCGGCGGCTGCTGGGCGTGGTGCGGGCGTCGGCGGCCGCCGTGCTGGGCCACGCCGGGCCCGACGCCGTCGCTCCGGACCGGGTGTTCAAGGATCTCGGCTTCGACTCCCTCACCGCGGTCGAGCTGCGCAACCGCCTGCAGCTGGCGACCGGCCTCCGCCTCCCGGCGACCCTGGTGTTCGACCACCCGACCCCGCTGGCCCTGGCCGCCGAGCTGGCGACGACGCTGGCGGGGACGGCGGCGACGCCCGAGCCGGCGGTCGTCGTGACCCGGCCGGTCGACGAGCCCCTGGCGATCGTCGGGCTGGCGTGCCGGTTCCCGGGCGGGGTGGGGTCGCCGGAGGACCTGTGGGACCTGGTGGTGGCGGGCGGCGATGCGATCTCGGGGTTCCCGACCGACCGGGGCTGGGGGTCGAACGGCTCGCACACCCGCCAGGGCGGGTTCCTGGCCGACGCGGCGGGCTTCGACGCCGAGCTGTTCGGGGTGTCGCCCCGGGAGGCGCTGGCGATGGACCCGCAGCAGCGCCAGTTCCTGGAGGTGTGCTGGGAGGCGCTGGAGCGGGCCGGGGTCGACCCGTCGTCGCTGCGGGGGACCGACACCGGCGTGTTCGCGGGCGCGGCGGGCGCCGGCTACGACCAGCTCGTGCGGGCCGACCCGGCGATCGGCGGCGCCGACGGCTTCGGCCTCACGGGCGCCCTGGGCAGCGTCGTGTCGGGCCGGGTCGCCTACGCCCTGGGGTTGGAGGGCCCGGCGGTCACGGTCGACACGGCGTGCTCGTCGTCGCTGGTGGCGCTGCACGTGGCGGGTCAGTCGCTGCGGGCGGGGGAGTGCTCGCTGGCGTTGGCAGGTGGCGTGACGGTGCTGGCGACGCCGGGGTTGTTCGCCGAGTTCGCGGCCCAGGGCGGGTTGGCCGAGGACGGTCGGTGCAAGGCGTTCGGCGCCGGGGCCGACGGGACGGGCTGGTCGGAGGGCGTGGGCGTGGTCGTGTTGGAGCGCCTGTCGGACGCCCAGCGGAAGGGCCACCGGGTGTGGGGCGTGGTGGCCGGTTCGGCGGTGAACCAGGACGGCGCCTCCAACGGCCTGACCGCTCCCAACGGTGGGGCGCAGCAACGGGTCATTCGCCGGGCCCTGGCGGCGGCCGGGCTGTCACCGAGCGACGTCGGTGCCGTCGAGGCCCACGGCACCGGCACGACGCTGGGCGATCCGATCGAGGCGGCGGCGTTGCTGGCGACCTACGGCCAGGATCGCGAGTCGCCGCTCTGGTTGGGGTCGGTGAAGTCGAACATCGGCCACACCCAGGCCGCCGCGGGTGTCGCCGGGGTCGTCAAGATGGTGATGGCCCTGCACCACGGCGTCCTGCCCCCGACGCTGCACGCCGACGAGCCCTCGCCGCACGTCGACTGGTCGTCGGGGTCGGTGGCGCTGCTCACCGAGGCCCGGGAGTGGTCCGGTCCCCGCCGGGCCGGCGTCTCGTCGTTCGGCATCAGCGGCACCAACGCCCACGTCATCCTGGAGCAGCCTCCCGAGCCGCCGCCGGTCACCGCCACCGAGGCGACGGGACCCCTGCCGCTCGTGGTGTCGGCGGCGACGGAGGATGCCCTCGCGGTGCAGCTCGACCGCATCGATCCCGTGCCGCAGCCCGACGTCGCCTGGTCGTTGGCGACGACCCGGGCCGCGCTGGAGCACCGGGCGGTCGTGATCGACGACGAGGTGGTGCGGGGGCGGGTGCGTCCGGGTGGGGTCGGGTTCGTCTTCGCCGGGCAGGGAACCCAGCACCCAGGGATGGGAGCCGAGCTCTACGCTCTGTTCCCGGTCTACGCCGAGGCGTTCGACGAGGCACTCGACCCGGCGCTGCGCGATCGGATCCTGGGTGGCGAACCGCTGGACGACACGCTCTACGCCCAGACGGGTCTCTTCGCTCTGGAGGTGGCCTTGGCCCGGCTGCTCGCCAGCCTGGGTGTGGAGCCGGGGGTGGTGGTCGGGCATTCGATCGGGGAGCTGGCCGCGGCGCACATTGCCGGGGTCATGTCCCTCGCCGACGCCCGCCGGCTGGTGACCGCGCGGGCCCGGCTCATGTCGGCACTTCCCGCCGGCGGGGCCATGGTCGCCCTGCGGATGACCGAAGCCGAGGCCGCCGAGCTGATCGCCGGGCACCCGGACGTGGCCATCGCCGCGGTCAACGCTCCCGACAGCGTGGTCGTCTCCGGGAACGCGGCGACGGTGGAGCAATGGGGCAAGCCGCTGCGGGTCAGCCACGCCTTCCACTCCCCGCTGATCGACCCCATCCTCGACGACTACCGCCAGGTCGCCGCCACCATCACCCACCACGCCCCGAAGCTGCCGTGGGTGTCGACGCTCACCGGCCGCCCGGTGACCGAGGCGATCACCGCCCAGCACTGGGTCGACCAGGCCCGCCACACGGTGCGCTTCCACGACGCCATCGCCGGGCTCGACTCCCTGCCGCTCGACGTCGGCCCCGGCCACGACCTGCTCCACGGCCTCGCCCGTGCCTGGACCCAGGGCGCTCCTGTCGACTGGACCGCCGTCCTCCCCCGGGGCCGCACCGTCGACCTGCCGACCTACCCGTTCCGGCACCGCCGCTACTGGCCCGCCACGGCCACCCCCGACGACCCGGCCGACTGGCGCTACCGGATCACCTGGAAGCCTCTCCCGCCGTCCGAGCCCCCGCCGCCCCTCGGCCGCTGGCTCGTCCGGACCTCCGACGCCGTCGACCCCGCGCTCGCCGACTGGTGCACCCAGGCCCTCGCAACCCACGGCGCCGAGGTCGTCCCGGCGGCCGACGGCGAGCTGGACGGGGTGCTGTCGCTGGTGGGGACCGACACCGCCGCAGCACTGGCGGCGCTGCAGGAGGAGGCGCCCGCCGCGCTGTGGTGCGTGACCCAGGGCGCCGTCGGGACGAGCGCCGACGACCCGCCCACCAGCCCCGGTGAGGCCCCGGTGTGGGGACTGGGCCGGGTGATGGGCCTGGAGCAACCGGACCGCTGGGGCGGCCTGGTCGACCTGCCGGCGCGACTCGACGCGGCCGCGGCCGAGGGCCTGGTCCGCGCCCTCACCGCCGGCGACGGCGAGGACCAGCTGGCCGTCCGGCCCGAGGGCGTGCTCGTCCGCCGCCTCGTCCGGGCCGCCGCCGACACCCGCTCCACCGGCGAGGGCTGGCGACCGAGGGGGACGACGCTCGTCACCGGCGGGACCGGTGCCCTGGGAGCGCAGGTCGCCCGCTCGTTGGCGCAGGAGGGCGCCGAGCACCTGCTGCTGCTCAGCCGCCGCGGCCCCGACGCCCCGGGCGCGGCGGAGCTCACCGCCGACCTGGAGGCCGCCGGCGCCCGGGTGACCGTGGTGGCGTGCGACGTCGCCGACCCGGAGGCCCTACGGCGGGCGCTGGAGGGCCTCCCGCTGCGCACGGTCGTCCACGCCGCGGGCTTCGGCGCCGACGCCGAGCTGGCCGCCCTCGACCCCGCCGCCCTGGACGCGGCCTCGGCCGCCAAGGCGCGAGGTGCCCGCAACCTCCACGACCTGACGCAGGACCTCGACGCCTTCGTGGTCTTCTCTTCGGGGGCAGCCGTCTGGGGCGGGTACGCCCAAGGCGCCTACGCGGCGGCCAACGCCTACGTCGACGCCCTGGTGGAGGTCCGGCGGGCGCAGGGTCTCCCGGCGACGTCGATCGCCTGGGGCCCGTGGGCCGGGAGCGGCATGGCGGCGGGCGACACCGGGGAGCAGCTGCGGCGCCGGGGCGTCCGCGAGATGGCGCCCGACCTGGCCCTCGCCGCCCTGCGCCGGGCCCTCCACGACGGCGAGGGCTGCCTCACCGTCGCCGACATCGACTGGGAGCGCTTCGCCCCCAGCTTCGCCGCCGCCCGCCGTCGCCCCCTGGTGGAGGACATCCCCGAGGTCGCCCGGGCCCTGCAGGCGACCCCCGGCACCGACGAGCCCGGCGGCACCGACCTGGCCCGCCGGCTCGCCGCCCTCTCCGACACCGAGGCCGGACCGGCGCTGCTCGACGCCGTCCGCGCCGAGGTCGCGGCCGTGCTGGGTCACACCGACGGCAGCGCCGTCGAGCCCGAGAAGGCCTTCAAGGACCTGGGGTTCGACTCGGTCACCGCCGTGGAGCTGCGCAACCGTCTGGGCGCCGTCACGGGCCTGAGGCTCTCGGCCACGCTGGTCTACGACTACCCGACGCCGGCGGCGCTGGCCGGCGAGATCGGCCGCCGGCTCGCCCCGTCGACTGCTGAGTCGGCCACGCTCACCCACCTGCTGCAGCTCGAAGCCGACGTCGACCGGCTCGACGGCGACGCCAAGGCCCAGCTCACCCGGCGGCTCCGACGCCTCCTGTCGAAGCTGGGCAGCGACACCGACGGACCCCGCCCCGTCGAGGCCGAGCTCGCCGACGCCGACGACGACGAGCTCCTCGCCTTCATAGACCGTGAGTTCGGCCGCTAGCCGTGTCGCTCAGCCGAAATTGCGTGTCTCGTGGCCCTCCAGCGACCGCCAGCCACGCAATTTCGGGTGTGGTGGACCGCTAGCCCGGTCTAGCTCGCGGTGTCGGAGTCCTTGTCCAGCGACAGGGGCTGCGTGGGCGGCGGGACCGGCAGCTTGCTGGCGGCCAGCGGGCGCTTCCGCTTCGTGCGGCCCTTCCGCTCCGGCGACCGCGGCAGGTCGATGGGCGCGTCCTCGTCGTCGTAGTCGTCGTGGTCCTCGGCGGCGGGGCCGGCGGCCAGCTCCGGCTCCACCGGCATCTCCGCCGTCGACACCTCGGAGGGATCGGCGGCCGGCGTCGGCACCACCACGGGCGGCGGCGCCGGCAACACCACGACGTCGTCCTCGTCGGGCTCCATCTCCTCCGGCAGCAGCGGCGGCAGCGGGGCCAGGGCCGGCAGGGGCTCCAGCGGCAGCGCCGGCGGCAGCGGCATGACCGGCTCCTCCGGCGACGACGCCATCGGCGGCTGCGACGGGAGGGCCGGCAGCGGTGGCAGCTGCGTCACGCTCTGGTCGAACGCCTCGTTCGCGAGCAGGCGGGCGGGGATCCCCACGGAGGCGGTGACGCCCTCGCCCGAGTTCGGCTGCAGCCGGGCGATGATGCCGTGCCGGGCCGCCAGCTTCCCGGCGATGTAGTGGCCCATCGACTTCGACGGCGCCAGGTTGGCCGCCCCGCCGTTGGCGAGCCGGTGGTTGGCCTGGTCGAGGTGCTCGTGCGTCATGCCGACGCCGGAGTCGCGCACGGTCAGGTTGTAGTACTCGCCCGAGGGGTCGTAGCGCCCGTTGATCTCCACGATGTCGCCGGGCGGCGAGAAGACCAGGGCGTTCTCGACCAGCTCGGCGAGCAGGTGCGACAGCTCGACGGTCGCCGAGCCCACCACGGTGGCGGGCTCGATCGACTGCACCCGCACCCGCTTGTACTCGGCGGCCTCGCCGAGGGCGGCCCGGATGATCTCGCCGACGGGCGTGGGCCCGACCCACTTGCGGGGCGGGTCGACGCCGGCGAGCACGAGCAGCAGCTCGGCGTTGCGCCGCATCCGCACGGCCAGGTGGTCGAGGTAGAAGAGGTCGGCGAGCGTGTCGGGGTCCTGCTCGTTGCGCTCGAGGTCGGTGATGAACGTGAGCTGGCGGGCCAGCAGGCTCTGGTTGCGCTGCCCCAGCGTGACCAGGCTGTCGGTGATGTGGCGCCGCAGCATGGCCTCCTCGACGGCCAGGTCGAGGGCGGACTGCTGCATGGTGTTGAAGGCGCCGGCGACGTCGCCGACCTCGTCGCCGCTGGTGACCGGGATGGGCGCCAGGTGGGGCCAGTCGACGTCCTCGCCGAGCGGCGTGGCCAGGATGTTCTCCACGGTGGCGGGCAGCCGCTGGGTGGCGGTGTCGATGATGTGGCCGGTCAGCGCCTTCAGCGGGCGGATGATCGAGCGGGAGACCAGGAACGTGATGACGAACGTGATCACCAGGCCGATCGACCCCGCGATGGCGTTGGTGCGCAGCCGTTCGTCGGCGGCCGACATGCGCTCGGCGGCGTTGGCGTCGACGATCTCGACGACCCGCGCCCGGAAGAAGTCGTGGATGTAGTCGCCGCTGGGGAGGTCGTAGACGAACCCGCCCTTGTAGGAGGCGACCTCGAACAGCTTGTCGGGGGCGAGCGTGTCGGTCTCGATGGTCTGCCGGGCCAGCTCGGCCAGGTCGGCGGTCTCCAGCGCCTCGACCAGGAGGCTCCCGGCCTGCGCGTATTGACCGGTGGCGAGCTCACCTATAGCGCCATCGCGGTTCTCGTAGGCACCTAACGCTCTGATTATCGACACCGTCTGTTCACGGTTGGCCAGGGAACCTTCATTGAGACTTACGGGGATGAGCGCGTTCACCAGCACGGCCCGAGCGTCCTTCTGGCGAGTGGCCAGCTCGCTCAGCTTGGCGCCCTGCCAGAACTCGGCATCGTTGACGCTCTCGACCGCATCCGCGTTGGCGTCGATGAGGCCTCTGATGTAATTGCCATAACGATCGAACGCGGTGGGACCGTCGACGGTGCCGGCGTCGACCTCGCTGCGCAGCGCCGTCAGCCCCGCGCCCAGGCCGTCGACGGCCGCGGCGTAGGTGGCCCGCGCCTCGTCGTTGCCGCGGACGAGATCCTCGAGCGCCGCGAGCTCCTCGTCGGACGCCCGCCGGGCTTGGCTCAGATCGCCGACGCGGAGCTTCAGGTCGTTCTGGAGTCCGGCGCCTTCGAGCATCGTGAGCGTGCGCTCGTCGATGAGGCTCGTGCTGAGGCTGGTGGGCCCGACCGCCGTCTTGACGATGCTGGCCTGGTCACGGATCCGATTCGCGTTGACCTGGGCCCGGAGCACGGCGGCCGAGGCGATCACGAGGTAACCCAGCACTGGGACGGCCAAGACCGCCAGGAGCTTCACATTGATTGGGACGCGCCAGCCCGCCGGTCTCACAGCCACCTCCCCTTCGCCCTACCGGGCAGCTCGCTTTCGCTGGTGTCGAACCCCTACCCGAACCCTCTCTGCCTCTCGGCTCCCCTGCGCGGCACCTCTACCGTGCGTAGTCATTCGTACACGATTGGAAACTTTTGGTCAAGAGCCTCAGAGCCCCTGTTCAGGGCCGCTTTATACCCAACGATTACATGTCAATTGAAACAAGACCGCCGTTGCCGACCTGGGACATTCCTGTTAAACCTCCTCATCAAGGCCTATTTGCAACCGGAGCGGGTCGGTGCATATTTGCAATATGTGTTGGTGCACGAGATGGGGTGATGACGAAGGGCCTTGAAGGGCCATAACCCTGAGGAGGGCGGATGGCGACCGACGACCAACTTCGTAGCTATCTGAAGCGGGTGACAGCTGACTTGCACCATGCGCAGGAGCGGCTGCGTGCGTTGGAGGACGCGCCGGAGCCCGAGCCGATCGCCATCGTGGGCATGGCCTGTCGCTATCCCGGCGGCGTCGTCTCCCCCGAGGGCCTGTGGGACCTGGTGGCCCGCCAGGGCGACGCCACCACCGACGCACCCCGTGACCGCGACTGGGACATCGGGTTCGGCGCCCAGCTCACCGCCATCAGGGGCGGCTTCCTCCACGACGCCGGCGACTTCGACGCCGGCCTGTTCAGCCTCTCGCCCCGCGAAGCGACGGCCACCGACCCCCAACAGCGGCTGCTGCTCGAGGTGGCGTGGGAGTCGTTGGAGCGCGCCGGGGTGGCCCCCACCTCGCTAAGGGGCTCCGACACCGGCGTGTTCGTCGGCCTCATGGGCAGCGACTACATGGGCATCGCCTCGGGTCCCACCGAGTCGATGGCCGAGGTCGGCCTGACCGGGTTCGCCGGCAGCGTGGTCTCCGGGCGCGTCGCCTACGTGCTGGGCCTCGAGGGCCCGGCGATCACCCTCGACACCGCGTGCTCGTCGTCTCTGGTGGCGCTGCACCTCGCCGGCCACGCCCTCCGGGCCGGCGACTGCCGGCTGGCGCTCGCCGGTGGCGTCACCGTGATGTCTACGCCGCTCTTCTACGCCGGCTTCCCGGCGCTGGCGTCCGACGGTCGCTGCAAGTCGTTCTCCGCCCGCGCCGACGGCGTGGCCTGGTCGGAGGGCGTCGGGATGATGGTCCTGGAGCGTCTGTCCGACGCCCGGCGCAACGGCCATCGGGTGTGGGGCGTCGTCCGGGGCACGGCCGTCAACCAGGACGGCGCCTCCAACGGCCTCACCGCACCCAACGGGCTGGCGCAGCAGCGCGTCATCCGCCAGGCGCTGGCCAACGCCGGCGTGACGCCCGACGAGGTCGACGTGGTCGAGGCCCACGGCACCGGCACCGTGCTGGGCGACCCCATCGAGGCCCAGGCCATCCTCGCCACCTACGGCCAGGGCCGGGCCGACGAGGCCGCTCCCCTGTGGCTGGGGTCGGTGAAGTCGAACATCGGTCACACGTCGGCCGCGGCGGGTGTCGCCGGGCTCATCAAGATGATCATGGCGATGCGGCACCGCCAGCTGCCCGCCACGCTGCACGTCGACGCCCCGACGCCGCACGTCGACTGGACGTCGGGCCGGGTGGAGCTGCTCACCGAGCCCCAGCGGTGGGACGCGAACGGCCACCCCCGCCGGGCCGCGGTGTCGTCGTTCGGGATCAGCGGCACCAACGCCCACGTGATCGTGGAGGAGCCGCCGGACGACGCCTCGACGTGGCGCGACGACGCCTTCCTGGCCCCCTCGGCCGAGGCCGAGCCCCGGGTGGTGCCGTTGGTGGTGTCGGCGGGGTCGCGCGAGGCGCTGGCGGCGCAGGCCCGCCGCCTCGGGGTGCACCTGCAGGAGCGGGGCAGCCTGGGCCTGGCCGACGTGGGTTGGTCGCTGGCGACGAGCCGCGCCGCGCTGGCGCACCGCGGCGTGGTGGTGGCCGCCGATCGGGCGACCGCGCAGGCGGGGCTGGCGGCGCTGGCCTCGGGGTCGCCGGCGTCGGGCGTGGTGGCGGGCCGGGTGCGGGGCGGCGGACCGGGCCGGGTCGGGTTCGTGTTCTCGGGCCAGGGCTCGCAGCGGGCCGGCATGGGCCGGGAGCTGCACGACGCGTTCCCCGTGTTCGCCGAGTGCTTCGACGACGTGTGCGCCCGCCTCGACGTCCACCTCGGGGCGCCGTTCGGCCGGCCGTCGCTGCGGGCGGTGCTGTTCGCCGACGAGGGGACGGCGGACGCGGCGCTGGTCGACGAGACCGTGTTCACGCAGGCGGGGCTGTTCGCCGTCGAGGTGGCGCTGGCCCGCCTGCTGGCGGCGTCCGGGCTGCGGCCCGACGTGGTGTCGGGCCACTCCATCGGCGAGTTGGTGGCGGCCCACGTCGCCGGAGTGCTGCCGCTCGACGACGCCTGCCGCCTGGTGGCGGCCCGGGGGCGGCTGATGCAGGCGCTGCCGACCGGTGGCGCGATGGCGGCGCTGGAGGCGTCGGAGGACGAGG
Source organism: Acidimicrobiales bacterium (assembly GCA_035316325.1). Taxonomy (NCBI): domain Bacteria; kingdom Bacillati; phylum Actinomycetota; class Acidimicrobiia; order Acidimicrobiales; species Acidimicrobiales bacterium. The sequence goes on along the minus strand of DATHJB010000096.1, from coordinate 6,916 downwards.
CGCTCGAGCTGCTCTCGGGCCTGGAGGACCGGGTGTCGCTGGCCGCCGCCAACAGCCCCACCTCGATGGTCGTCTCGGGCGACGCCCAGGCGGTGGGTGACCTGGCCCGGCGCTGGAAGGACGCGGGCCGGCGAGCGTCGCTGCTGCGGGTGAACGTGGGCTTCCACTCGCCGCTCGTGGAGCCGATGCTGGCCGAGCTCGCCGCGGTGGCGGCCACGGTCGAGCTCCGTCCGCCGCAGCTGCCGCTGGTGTCGAACATGACCGGCGAGCTGGCCGGCGACGAGGTGTGCACGCCCGGGTACTGGGTGCGCCACGCCCGGGGTGCGGTCCGCTTCGGCGACGGCATCACCACGATGGTGCGCGAGGGCGTGGCGACGCTGTTCGAGGTCGGGCCCGACGCACCGCTGGTGGCACTGGTCCACGAGAACCTCGACGGCTCCGAGGATCTGGCCTGCGTGCCCACGCTGCGCCGGGGCCGGGAGGAGCCGGGCGCCCTGCTGACGGCGCTGGGCCAGGCATGGGCCCGGGGCGTGGCGGTCGACTGGGCGCCGCTGCTGGCCGACCTCGACCCCAAGCTGGTCGACATCCCGACGTACGCCTTCCAGCGTGAGCGCTACTGGCCGGCGGCGGCCGCGCCCACCGACGCGGCCGGGCTGGGGCAGCTGGCGCTGGACCACCCGCTGCTGGGTGCCGGCGTCGAGGTGGCCGGCACCGGGAGCATGGTGTTCACCGGGCGCCTGTCGCTGGCGGCGCACCCCTGGCTCACCGACCACGCCGTCGGCGGTGCCGTGGTGATGCCGGGCACGGCGTTGGTGGAGCTGGCGCTGCACCCGGGCGCGCAGGTCGGCTGTGGTCGGCTGGAGGAGCTGGTGGTGGAGGCGCCGCTGGTCCTGCCGTGGGACCTCGAGGGCCAGAGCGGTGCGGTCGACGTGCAGGTCGAGCTGGCTGCCCCCGACGAGGCCGGCCACCGGTCCGTGGCGATCCACGCCCGCAGCGGCCCCGACGCCCCGTGGTCCCGCCATGCCTCCGGCTCGATGTCGCCGGGCGCGGGCGACCTGGCCCCGGCGGACTCGTGGCGGCTCCCGGAGGACGCCGTCGAGGTCGACGTGTCGGAGCTCTACGAGCTGTTCGCCGGCGTCGGCCTGTCGTACGGCCCGGCGTTCCGGGGCGTCCAGGCCGCCTGGCGCTGCGGCGACGAGGCGTTCGCCGAGGTGCTGCTGCCCGGCGAGGCCGCGGTCCCCGGGAAGGGCTTCGACGTCCACCCGGCCGCCCTCGACGCCGCGCTCCACCCGCTGCTGCTCCTGGCGAAGGGGAGGGGGGAGGGCGGCGACGAGACCGGGCCGCTCCTCCCCTTCGCCTTCACCGGCGTGAGCGCCGCGCCCGAGGCCCGCACCGCGACCGGCGCCCTGTGGCGGGTGCGCCTGGCGCCGACCGCGCCCGGTGCCGACAGCGTGTCGGTGCGGGTGAGCGACGAGGACGGTCGCCCGCTGGTGACGATCGACTCGCTGGTGCTGCGGCCCGCTCCCGCCGGGCTGGCCAACGCCGGCGGCGCCGGGACCTCGCTGTTCACCGTCGAGTGGGAGCCGCTCGGCAGCGTGGGCGTGCTGTCGTCGACCGACCTCTGGTCGGTGGTCGGCGACGACGACATGGGCCTGGCGGCCGCCGGCGTCACGTCCCGGGTGCACCCCGACTTCGCCACCCTCACCGCCGCGCTCGACGCCGGCGCACCCACGCCCGACGTGGTGGCGGTGGCCTGCCCGGTCGACGTGCGCGACGTCCGGGAGGGCGTCCGGTCGGGCCTGGGGACGGTGCTCGGCTGGGTGCAGGCGTGGCTGGCCGACGAGCGGTTCTCGGCGTCGAAGCTGCTGGTGGTCACCCGGGGGGCCGTCGCCGTGGCGGCCGACGGCGGGGCCGGCGTCGACGGCGAGGCGGGCCTGGTGCAGGCACCGGTGTGGGGCCTGGTCAGCTCGGCCGAGTCCGAGAACCCCGGCCGGTTCGTGTTGGCCGACGTCGAGGTCGACGCCACCTCCGACGTGCCCGGCTCCACCCTCGTGGGTGCGGCCAGCTGCGGCGAGCCGGCGGTGGCGATCCGCCAGGGCCGGCTGTGGCGGCGGCGCCTGACCCGCAACGACCTCGACACCAACCCGGTCGCCCCGTCGGACTCCTGGCGGCTCGTCCTGCCCAACCCGGGCGTGCTCGACGGCATCGTCCTGGAGCCCTACGACCTGCTGGCCACCCGGCCGCTGGCGGGCCACGAGGTCCGGATCGCCGTCCAGGCCGTGGGCGTCAACTTCCAGGACCTGATGGTGGCGCTCGACCTGGTCGAGATGCCGCCGGACCTCACCGTCCCGCTGGGCGGGGAGGGCGCCGGTGTCGTGCTGGAGATCGGCGCCGACGTGTCCGGCGTGGCCGTGGGCGACCGGGTGATGGGCCTGTTCCCCGGGGCGATGGCGTCGACCGTGATCACCGACTACCGCTTCGTCGTGCCGATGCTCGACGGCTGGACCTACGCCCAGGCCGCCGCCGTGCCGGTGGCCTTCATGACCGCCTGGTACGGGCTGGTGGAGGTCGCCGACCTGCAGCCGGGCGAGTCGGTGCTGGTGCACGCCGCGGCCGGCGGCGTCGGTTCGGCGGCCGTGCAGATCGCCCACCACCTGGGCGCCGAGGTGTACGCCACCGCCCACCCGTCGAAGTGGGAGGCGTTGCAGGCGCTCGGTGTGGCGCCGGAGCGGATCTCCACGTCCCGTGACGTCGGGTTCGCGTCCGGGTTCGGGACGCCGCTCGACCGCCGGCTCGACGTGGTCCTCAACTCGCTGCCGGGCGACTTCGTCGACGCCTCGCTGGAGCTGCTGGCCGACGGCGGGCGGTTCGTGGAGCTCAACAAGACCGGTCTGCGTGATCCGGGCACCGTGGCGGAGGCGCACCGGGGGGTCCGCTACCGGCAGTACGACGTGTGGCGGCTGCTGCTCGACGACAACCGCACCGAGGGCGCCGCGCTGCTGGCCACCGTCATGGGCCTGTTCGCACGGGGTGAGCTGCAGCACCCGCAGCTGCGCACCTGGCAGATGACCCGGGCTGCGGAGGCGCTGCGGTTCATGAGCCAGGGCCGTCACGTCGGCAAGATCGTGCTGACCCGCCCCGGCTTCGACTCCGAGGGGACCGTGCTGATCACCGGCGGCACGGGGACCCTGGGCGGCCTCGTCGCCCGGCGACTGGTGGAGGAGCACGGGGTGCGCAGCCTGGTGCTCACCAGCCGCCGTGGGATCGCGGCGCCCGGCGCTACCGAGCTCGTGGCCGGCTTGGCAGCGTCGGGCGCTGAGGTCACCGTCGCCGTCTGCGACACCACCGACCGGGCGGCGCTGACCCGGGTGATCTCGGCGATCCCGTCGGCCCGGCCGCTGCGGACCGTGGTGCACACCGCCGGTGTGGTGGACGACGGGCTGGTGTCGCTGCTGACCCCCGAGCGGGTCGACGCGGTGATGGAGCCCAAGGCACTGGGCGCCTGGATGCTGCACGAGGTGACCCGCGACCTGGGCGTCGACCTGTCGGCGTTCGTGCTCTTCTCGTCGGCGTCGGGGGTGAGCGGCGCAGCGGGCCAGGGCAACTACGCCGCCGCCAACGTCTTCCTCGACGCGCTGGCCGAGCACCGGCGGGGCATCGGCCTACCGGGCACGTCGCTGGCGTGGGGCCAGTGGGCCAGCACCAGCGGGGCCACGGACCAGCTCGCCGACGTCGACGTCGATCGCCTGCGCCGGGTGGGGTTCATCCCCATGGCCGCCGACGAGGCCCTCGACCTGTTCGACGCCGCCATCCGCCGGGACGACACGCTGATGATGCCGATCCACATCGACCTGCCGCGGCTGCGGGCGACGGCCCGGTCGTCCCCGCTCCCGTCGCTGTGGTACCGGCTGGCCGGCAGCCCGGTCTCGCAGGTCGTCGCGGGCGGGTTGACGCGGCGCACGGGCATCGACCGGGCCGAGCTGACCCGACGGCTGGCGGCCGGGGCGTCGGACGCCGACCGGGTGCGGGTGCTGGTCGACGTGGTGCAGGCCGAGGTGGCGGCGGTGCTCGGCTACGCCCGGTCGGAGGCCGTGGAGACCGACAGCGTCTTCAAGGACCTCGGGTTCGACTCGTTGACCGCCGTCGAGCTGCGCAACCGGCTGAACATGCTCACGGGCCTGCGGCTGCCGGCCACCCTGGCGTTCGACCACCCCACGGTCACCCTCCTGAGCCAGGAGGTCGACACCCGGATGAACGTGGTGGAGCCCGCCGAGCCGGCCCCGGCGCCGGCGGCTTAGCTGTAGTTCGCCGTCGCCGTCGCCGTGGCGACGGTGAGGACGAGGCCGTCGGCGACGAGCCAGCGGCCGGCGAGGGTCGTGCCGTCGACGAGGCGGACCGACAGGGTGCCGTCGGGGTCGAGCGCGACCGTCGCCTCCTCGAACTCCAAGATCCGGCCGCCCGTCGGGTACCAGGCCTTGTAGGCCGACTCCTTGGCGCTGAACAGCAGCCGGTCCCAACGGACGTCGGGCTCACGGCCGGCGAGGCGGTGGAGGTGGGCCCGCTCGTCGTCGCTCGCCACGGTGTCGAGGACGCCGTCGGGGAGGGGGGCGTGGGGCTCGGCGTCGATGCCGAGGGCGCCGACGTCGCCGGACCGGGCCACCGCCGCGGCTCGGTAGCCGGCGCAGTGGGTGATGCTGCCGACGATGCCGTCGGGCCACAGGGGCTGACCGGCGGGGCCGGCGAGGATGGCGCCGGGCGGGAGGCCGAGTCGGGCCAGCGCCCGCCGGGCGCACAGCCGGCCGGTGGCGAACTCGCGCCGTCGCTCGGGGACGGCCCGCGCCACGATGGCGTCCTCGGCGGGGAGCAGCACGGCCTCGGGCGGGTCGTGGCGCTCCTCGGCCGACACGGCCAGTCGGGGCAGTAGTCCCTCGATCACACTTACAGTGTGCGCTGGTGGACGGGTCTGCGTGGCTGCGACGGCTGCGACCGTCGTCCGTGGCTCGGCGGCGGTTGCTGTGCTTCCCCCACTGTGGGGGCTCGGCCAGCTGGTACGCCCCGCTGGCGCGGGCGGCGGCGCTGGGCGAGGCGGTGGACGTCGTGGCGTTGCAGTACCCCGGCCGCCAGGACCGGCTGGCGGAACCGTGCCTCGACAGCATCGCCGAGCTCCGGGACGCCATCGTGGGGGAGCTCGACGGCCGGCTCGACCGCCCCTTCGCCCTGTTCGGTCACAGCATGGGGGCGGTCGTCGCCTACGAGGTGGCCCGGATCCTGGAGCACGAGCAGGGGCGGGTGCCGGCGGCGCTGTTCGTGTCGGGGCGGCGGGCGCCGTCGACCCACCGCGACGAGCGGGTGCACCGGGGCGGCGACGTCGCCCTGCTGAAGGAGGTCGGTCGGCTGGCCGGCACGCCGTCGCTGCTGCTCGACGACGAGGACGTCCACGCCATGGTGCTCCCGGCGCTGCGAGCCGACTACAAGGCGATCGAGACCTACGCCTGGCGGCCGGGGCCCGAGCCGTCGTGCCCGGTGTGGGCGCTGGTGGGCGACGCCGACCCGCTGACCACGCCCCAGGAGGCGGCGGCGTGGCGGGCGCACACGTCCGGGCCGTTCGAGCGGCGGGTGTTCCCGGGCGACCACTTCTACCTGGCCGCCGCGGCCCACCGGGCCACGATCGCGCAGCTGGTGGCGGAGGTGTGGCACTAGGTTCGCCGCCCATGCCGGATGCTCGTGCCGAGACGTTGCGGGTGGTGCAGCTCAACATGGGGTCGCTGCTGGAGCGCGACTGGGAGCGGCGGCGTCACGAGGTGCTCGCCTGGTTCGAGCGGCTCGACCCCGACGTCGTCTGCCTGCAGGAGGCCTGGGAGGACGGCACGCACCCGTGCTCGGCCGAGTGGCTGGTGGACAACGCCCCGGGTGGGCCGGGGCGCTGGCACTGGTGCTTCGGCGGGCTGCCGCTGCCGGAGCCGCTGTGGCCCGACCGCAGCCTGCGCTTCGGGTCCGCCATCCTGAGCCGCTGGCCGATCGACCACCAGGAGCTGGTCGCCCTGCCGGTCGACGTCGAGTCGCCCGACCCGCTGCGGCACTTCGAGAGCGAGCTGCTCCACGCCCGCACCGCCGGTGTCGACGTCTACTCCACCCACCTGGTGCCGGCCCCGGCCCACGCCTACCACCGGGTGCGGCAGGTGCTGGCCATCGACGAGGCCGTCGAGCGGACCCGCGACCCGGCGGCGTCGCTGCCCGTGGTGCTGTGCGGCGACTTCAACGCCGAGCCGGGGTCCGACGAGATGCGGTTCCTGATGTCGCTGGCGGTGATCGACGGCCGCAGCACCTACTACCGGGACGCCTGGGCGGCCGCGGGTCGGACGGATCCGGGCATCACCGCCGACCCCCGCACCAACCCGGTGTGCGCCGCCCTCAACGTGCCGCCGAAGCGGATCGACTACGTGCTCCTGGGCGACGCGTTCGCCCGCCGCAAGGGCGCCGGCCGGGTGCTGAGCGCCTCGATCGCCTTCGACGAGCCCCTCACCGGCATCCTCGCCAGCGACCACTGGGGCCTCGTCGTCGACCTCCGCTGGCCCGACCGCCCTTCGGGTTGAATGACGGGCTCCAAGGGGGGTTCGGCGAGTCGTTTGTGGTCGTTTTGTTGTTCTCGAGTCGTCTGTGGTCGGTCTCCGACGACGAACGACTCGACTGTGGATCGGCGGCTACAGACGACTCGGGAAGGGGTCGCCCGGCGCAGGACCATCACCCGCAAGCCCGCTGTGACCACTGACACGCCGTGGTGAGGGTGGCCGGGCCCGAACTGGCTCTACGCTTACTGGCGCAAGCTCACCGGGTGGGGGCGCCCATCCGGGGGCCAAGGTTTGACAGCTCAACAAGAACTGCGGATCGAGTACGAGTACTCCCCCCTCAACTCGTC
>DATHJB010000095.1 GCA_035316325.1 Acidimicrobiales bacterium | reverse complement strand
GGCTCGGACGGTTCGGGTGGACAGCCGGCGTCGGGACCACCACGATGGCCGGGACGGGTGGTGCGCCTGTGAGGTGGCCGGCGCACCCAGTCGACACACGTGGCAGCAGGGGCAGGGCGGGTGCAGGAGACGGATCCGGGGCTCATACGGGCAGCCGCGGCAGGCGACCAGGAGGCGTTCGCGCAGCTGGTGCGCGCCCACCAGCAGCACGTCTGGCGCTTCCTCCGGCGCCTGCTGGGCGACGACGCCCTGGCCGAGGACGTCACCCAGGAGACGTTCGTGCGCGTCTACACCCGGCTGTCGACGTTCACCTTCGAGGCCAAGTTCTCCACCTGGGTGTTCCAGATCGCCCGCAACGCCGGGATCGACGAGCTGCGCAAGCGGCAGCGCCAGTCGAAGCTCCACGACCTGCTCAGCCGGCGGCACACGCACGTCCCCCCGCCCGACGTGGCGGTGGAGCTGCAGCTGGCCCTCGACTGCCTGCCCGACGACCAGCGGGCGGCGCTGCTGCTGGTGGAGGTCTTCGGGCTGCGCTACCGGGAGGCGGCCGAGGTGCTGGGCATCCCCGCCGGCACCGTGAAGAGCCGGGTGCACCACGCCCGGGAACGCCTGCACGAGTGGGCGCAGGCCGGCCAGCTCCATCGCTCCCGCCGGAACGAGCCCCGGAAGGGGTCGACCGGTGAGGGCTGACGGCCTGCGCTGCGACGAGGCGCGCCGCACCGTGTCGCTGGCGGCCGACGGCGAGGACGGCAACGTCGACGCCGAGGCCACGCTGTCCCACCTGTCCGGCTGCGACGCCTGCACCGGCTTCGAGGACATGGTGCTCGGGCTGCGGACCCAGCTGCGGGTCGAGCCGGTCGATGCCGCGCCCGACGTGGTCGACGCCGTGCTCCGGAAGATCCGCGCCATCCCGACGCCGCCCCCGGTGCCGGTCGAGCGACGCCGGGCCGACGGGACGCAGGACGACCGGTTCATGTGGCCGGTGGCGGCGCTGTGGGCCGGGCGGGGCGCGGTCAGCGCCGCGGCGGCGATCGGCTTCCTGGCCGGCGCCACGTTCGTCGGCTTCGGCGACGGGTCCGACACGAGAGCGGCCGCCGACCTGCCCGAGCGCGTCGCCGCGGTGCAGAGCGAGGTCACCTCGCTGGCCGCCGACATCCGGCTCACCGAGTACGGCCGCCCCGACCGCGCCGGGGAGCGGGTCTTCACCGGCGAGCTGCGCTACGGCGGCCCCGAGGACCTCCAGCTCACGCTCGAGGAGAGCGCCCGGTCGCGGGACGGGGTGCGGGGCAGCGGCGCTCCCGGCGACGGCGACGTGGCCCTCAGCGTGACCGGCGACCGCTGGATGCTCGACTCCGTGCGGGGCTGCACGCCGACGCCCGGGCGGGCCGCCTGCCCGGACGGAGCGACCCGGGTGGTGCGGGCGGTCACCGGCCGGGCGCCGTTCTCCGAGGCCGCGCCCGTCCCGATGGAGCTGGTGGCGCCCGTCGAGAGCTTCAGCCTGGCGGGGACACCCCCGTCGCTGGGTGAGCGCACCATCGCCGGCCGCCCGGCCATCGGCGTGGGCGTCACCGCCGCCCAGGTCGCGCGGTTCGTCGAGCAGCTGTCGCCCGCCGACGACCTGCGGGCCGTCTACCCCACCGACCCCGTGGAGATGTGGCTCGACGCCGACGACCTCGTGCCGCTGGAGCTGGTGGTCTACGCCGGCGACGGCCCCGAGCGCGAGCGCTGGGCGACGATGCAGGCCTACGACGACGAGCCCGGCGACCGCATCCTGGCGTTCTCGACCAGCGACGTGCGCATCAACGACGACACCCCGGCGCCCTCGTCCACGGCGACCTACTTCTACGCCGGCAACCCCGAGCTGAGCCAGACCGACGAGGGCTTCGAGACCGGGGACGCGCCGGCCGTCCCGGTGCCGGTGGCCCTCCCGGCGACCTACCGGCCGTCCCGGTCGGGCACGTCGCAGACCGCCGAAGGGCCCACCGTCGAGGTGCGGTCGTGGACCGACGGGCGGGCCTGGGTGAAGGTCGAGGCCACCCGCGACTGGACGGGCGGGCACCTGTTCGGCGGGCTGGGAGCGGCCGTGCGCACGGTCGACCTGGGGATGACCGGCGGGCGTGGCTACCTCAGCGCCGACGGCCACAAGGTCGCCGTCCACACCGACGACGTCGACCTGGTCGTCACCGGCAGCGTGCCCACCGACCAGCTGCTGGAGCTGGCCGGCAGCCTCGGCGTGCGCGGCGTCGCCACCCCCGAGGGCTGGCGCGAGTCGAACGCCACCACGCTGGCCCGGGCCGCCACCCGGATGCCGCGGCTGCTGTCGGCCAGGGCTCTCACCGGCTTCGGCATGCCCGCGGTGCGGCTGGCGTCGGGCGTCGACGACACGGTCACGCAGGTCTACGCCGGACCGGGCGACCGGGGCTTCGTCCTCACCCAGAGCGCCCTGCCCGAGCTGCCACCACCCAGCGACGACACGCTCGGCGTCGAGGTGCGGGGCCAGCCGGGCCGCTACAGCGCCGAGCAGTCGCTGCTGGAGTGGTCGGAGCGGGGGGCGTCGCTCAGCCTGACGAGCCCGTCCCTGTCGCTCACCGAGCTCCTCGACATCGCCGCCACCCTGAAGACGCCCTGACCCGGTACGCCATGCAGAAGCTGTTCGGACTCTTCGGCGCCGGGATCGGCGGGGCGCTCGTCGGCGTGCTGGTGGTCGTGGCGACGCAGGGCTCGCCGTCGTCGCCGGAGACCACCCGGCCGTCGACGACCTCCACCGTGCCGGCCAGGATCGCACCGGTCCCCGAGTCGTCGGCCGACGTGCTGCTGGCGTGGACCACCCGCCAGCTCGACACGCGGCTCACGGGCGTGGCGCGTGAGCTCCCCGAGGTGCAGGTGGTGTCCGAGGTGGCGTCCCACCTGACCGACCTCGTCGCCAGCCACGACAGCGACGGCGGCACCGTCGACGACGTCGATCCCGGCTGGTCGATCCCGCTCGAGACCATCGCCGTCGACCCGGCCGCCCACGCCCAGCTGGCCTCGGTCGCCGACCGCGACGCCGTGGCGACGCTCGGGCCGGGACAGGCGCTGCTGGGCCGGTCGTCGGCGGCGCTGCGGCGCCTCGACGTGGGCGGCACCGTCGAGCTGACCGGCGGCCACAAGCTGGTGGTCAGCGGGATCGTGGAGGACGCCACCATCGGTGCCGCCGAGCTGGCGGTCGACCAGGCCACCGGCGTCGAGATCGGGGTGGTCACGCCCCGCTACCTGCTGGTGGCCCACGACAGCGACCGGGCGACCGTCGAGGCGGCGCTGCGGGCGGCCCTGCCGGCCGACGTGCCGGTGCGGTTCCGGGGACTCGGCGAGACGCCGTACCTGCGGCAGGGTGACGCCGTGCTGCCCCAGGTGCGCATCAAGGAGCGGTTCGGGGAGTTCGCCTACAAGCCGCCGGCGCCGGGCGAGCGGGAGTTCGAGCAGGACCCGGCCTGGCAGTCGGAGAACCTGGTGAGCCGCGACATGCCCATCCTCGGGCGGATGCGCTGCCACCGGGCGGTCGTCGACGCCATCGAGGGGGCCCTGACCGAGATCGCCGACTCCGGGCTGGCCGCGCTGGTCGACCCGGCGGGGTTCGCCGGCTGCTGGAACCCCCGGCTGGTGGTGCCGGGCAGCGACATGTCCCGTCATGCCTGGGGCGTGGCGCTCGACGTCAACTACGACGCCAACCCCACCGGCCGGGAGTCCGTGCAGGACCCCCGCCTGGTCGACGTCTTCCGCCGCTGGGGCTTCACCTGGGGCGGCAAGTGGCTCCTCCCCGACCCGGCCCACCTCGAGTTCGTCGAACCCCCCGAGCGTTAGATCTTCTCGAGGGGGGCCCACGACAGGAGGAGGTGCTTCTCGCCGGCGTCGCGGAAGCGGACGACGGCCTCGGTCTTGTCGCCGTCGCCGGTCAGCCCCAGGATCACCCCCTCCCCGAAGGTGTTGTGGCGCACGTCGTCGCCGATCTTGAGGCCCATCGTCTCGGCGCCGCTGCGGCTGGGGACCCGGGCCCGCAGCGCTCCCTCGACGATCCGCTCGCGGCCGGCCCCGACCCGGGTGCCCGACCCCGACCCCGACCCGTAGCCCGACGACTCGCGGCTGCTGCGCCGCGATGCCCGGCGGTTGCCGTCGATGTCGTGCACCAGGCGGGCCGGGATCTCGTCGATGAAGCGGCTGGCGGCGTTGTACTGCGTGCCGCCGAACAGGGTGCGGCTCCAGGCGTGGCTGAGGTAGAGCCGCTTCCGGGCCCGGGTGATGCCCACGTAGGCGAGGCGGCGCTCCTCCTCGAGCTGGTCGGGCTCGGTGAGCGACCGCAGGTGGGGGAAGACGCCGTCCTCCATCCCGATGAGGAACACCGCCGGGAACTCCAGGCCCTTGGCGGCGTGCAGCGTCATGAGGACGACGTAGGACGGGTCGTCGTCGAGCTGGTCGGCGTCGCTGACCAGGCTGATCTGCTCGAGGAACTCGTCGACGGTGGCGAAGTCGGCGGCGGCGCCGACCAGCTCGGCCAGGTTCTCGAGCCGGCCCTCCGACTCGACCGTGCGCTCCACGTCGAGCGCCTCCGAGTAGCCCGACCGCTCCAGCAGGGCCTCCAGCAGCGGGCCGGGGCTGCCGGCGACCAGGTCGCCCACCCCGTCGAGCACCGCCAGGAAGGCCTCGATGCCGCGGATCGCCTTGCCCGACACGCCGGCGTCGTCGGCCCGGCGCAGGGCGTCCATGAAGGAGGACCCGTGGGCGGTGGCCCAGGCGTCGAGCTTGCCGACCGACGTGGCGCCGATCCCCCGCTTCGGCTCGTTGAGGATGCGCTTGACCGACACCTCGTCGGTGGGGTTGATCACCGCCCGCAGGTAGGCGATGGCGTCCTTGATCTCGCGCCGGTCGTAGAAGCGGGTGCCGCCGATGACCTTGTAGGGGATGCCGACCCGCATCAGGTGCTCTTCCAGCACGCGGCTCTGGGCGTTCGTCCGGTAGAAGACGGCGATGTCGCCCCAGCTCAGCTCGGTCTCGTCGTGGAGGCGGGAGATCTCCCGGGACACCCACTGGGCCTCGTCGACCTCGTCGTCGGCCCGGTAGCGGACGATCGGGTCGCCGTCGCCCACCTCGGTCCACAGGTCCTTCGGCTTCCGCGACATGTTGTTGGCGATGACGGCGTTGGCGGCATCCAGGATGGTCTGCGTCGACCGGTAGTTCTGCTCCAGCAGCACCACGGTCGTATCCGGGAACGCATCCTCGAACTCCACGATGTTCCGCATGTCCGCACCTCGAAAGGCGTAGATCGACTGGTCCTGGTCACCGACGACGCAGATGTTTCTGTGTTCGGAGGTGAGGAGGATGACGAGGTCGTTCTGGACCTTGTTGGTGTCCTGGTACTCGTCGACGAGGACGTAGCGGAAGCGCTGGCGGTAGTGGTCGAGGACGTCGGGGTTCTCACGCAGGAGGCGCAGGGCCTGGGCGAGGAGGTCGTCGAAGTCCATGGCGCCGGCCCGGGCCAGGCGGGCCTGGTACTCGCGGAAGATGTCGGCGATCTTGCGCTCGAAGATGGTCTGCGCCGCGGCGGCGTAGGCCTCGGGGTCGAGCGCGTCGTTCTTGGCGGCGCTGATGGCGTGGTGGATCGACCGCGACGGGAACCGCTTCGTGTCGAGGCTCAGGTCGCGGATCACGTAGCCGACCAGGCGGGTGGCATCGGCCTGGTCGTAGATCGTGAACTGCTTCGGGAAGCCGAGGAGGTCGGCGTCGCGCCGCAGGATCCGCACGCAGGCCGAGTGGAACGTGGACACCCACATCTTCTGCGCCACCGGCCCGATCAGCGCCTGCACCCGGTGCTTCATCTCGTCGGCGGCCTTGTTGGTGAACGTGATCGCCAGGATCTCGAAGGGGCTCACCCCCCGGTCGCGGATCAGGTGGGCGATGCGGTGCGTGAGCACGCGGGTCTTGCCGGAGCCGGCCCCGGCGACCACGAGCAGGGGGCCGTCGCTGTGCGCGACGGCGTCGCGTTGGACCGGGTTCAACCCGTCGAGCAGCGAGGAGGAGTCGGAGGAGGGGGCCATGAGTGGTCCCCATGGTAAGTGGCCCATATGACGGTGAAGGGTGGCGTCGGAGCCCTTGGTTGTGCAGGCGGCGACGAGGTGGGTGAGAATCGCCGCCGTGAAGGTGCAGCGGCTGTCATCGACCGACGGGTTCGTCGTCTGGGACATCGAGGAGGCGACCACCGCGGCGGGCGTCGTCCGGGTGGCCCCGAAGGTGCTGCAGGACGGCGCCGTCCTCCTCGCCCGCACGGTGACCTACATGTTCGCCTCGTTCGGCGTCGCTTCGGCCGCCGGTGCTTCCGCCGCCGTGAACGCCAAGCCCGACGACCGTGACCAGGCGTGGGCGGCCTTCGTCGACGAGGTCCGGCCCCTCGCCGAGTCGGGGAAGCTGCACCTGGCACCCGGCCTGGGCACCACGGCCGACGACGTCGCCCCGCTCGGCGGCACCGAACCCGACGCCGCGCTGCTGGCCGCCGGGGCGATCGCCGCCGCCAAGGTGGGCGGCCCACTCGATTGGCGCACGGCGGCCGTCGTCGGCTCCGGCCCGGTGGTCGACGCCGTCACCGACGAACTCAAGGCCGCCGACACCACCCTGGTCGACAGCCGCTTCGACGCCGCCTGCGACGTGCTCTTCGTCGCCGGCAAGGCGGGCGTCCTCGACCACCCCACCGCCGAGGTCGTGCAGGCGCGGGTCGTCGTGCCCCTCACGCCGGTCCCGGTCACGGCCCGGGCGCTCGCCATCCTGAGCCGGGCCGACCGGATCGTCATCCCCGACTTCCTCTCCACGGCGGCGCCCCTGCTGGCCACCCACGATGTGGCCCAGGGCGACCCCGTCCAACGCGTCCGGGAGGCCACGGTCGCGCTGGCCGAGCACGGCACGGGGATGTGGCTGGCCGCTGCCGTCCGCGCCGAGGAGTTCCTGGCCACGTGGACCAAGGAGAAGCCCTTCGGCCGTCCCCTCGCCTGAGTCCCCTGGGTCTAGGCGGCAGGTGACAGCAGGCGACGGCGGAACAGGTCGAGGACCTGGTCGAGCGCGTCCCGCGTCGGGTGGCCCGGCTCGTCGACCAGGTGCTCGGTCAGCACCGAGTGCGACGACTTGGCGAGTCCGTGCGGGTTGCCCGGCGAGGAGTCGATCTCGACCCCCACGAAGGCGTCGCCCAGCTCCTCCCGCAGGCGCTCGAACCGCTCGCCCGGCGCCAGCCGGTCGCACGTGAAGCGCAGCCCCAGCACGTCGACGCCGGCCGCTGCCCGCTCCTTCACCCGAGCCAGATCCGAGGCCGAGATCCCCAGGTCACGGCGATGGCGCTTCGACAGCGGGAACGGCAGCGACGGCTGGCTCAGCACCGGCGCCAGCAGCCGCTCGTCGACCATCATCGCCAGGGCGAACCCGCCGGTGAAGCACATGCCCACCGCGCCGATGCCCGGCCCGCCGCAGCGCTCGTGCTCGGCAGCGCCCAGTGCCCGCAGCCACCCGGCGACCGGTGACGTGCGCCCGGTCGTCCAGGTGGCGAACTCCCGCGACACGCAGCCGAACCCGACCGCCGTCAGCCCGCCCCGCACCGAGCCCGGCGCCCCCGGCTCGCCGAACAGGTGCGGCAGCACCGCGGTGCACCCGATCTCGACCACCCGGTCGGCGAACCCGAGCACACCGGGCGTGATGCCCGGCATCTCCGCCAGGACCACCACCGCCGGCCCGTCGCCCCGCCGGAACACCCGGCGGGTCTTGCCGTCGTGCGTGAACGTGCCCTCTGCGTAGTCCCCCAACGACATGGCCGGGAAGCTAGCCGAGCGCCGCTACTCCCACTCGATGGTGCCGGGGGGCTTGGAGGTGATGTCGTAGGCGACCCGGTTGATGCCCGCGACCTCGCCGATGATCCGGTTCGACATCGACTCCAGCAGCTCGTAGGGCAGCTTGGCCCAGTCGGCGGTCATCGCGTCCTCGCTGGTCACGGCCCGGATGATGATGGGGTGCGCGTAGGTGCGCTCGTCGCCCATCACCCCCACCGAGCGGATGTCGGGCAGCACCGCGAACGCCTGCCAGATCTCCCGCTCCAGGCCCGCCGTGCGCAGCTCCTCCCGCACGATGGCGTCGGCCTCCTGGAGCATGGCCACCTTGTCGGGGGTGACCTCGCCGATGATCCGCACCGACAGCCCCGGTCCCGGGAACGGTTGGCGCCACACGATCTCCTCGGGCAGCCCCAGCTCCTCGCCGACCCGCCGCACCTCGTCCTTGAACAGGTTGCGCAGCGGCTCGACCAGCTCCATGGTCATGTCGTCGGGCAGGCCGCCGACGTTGTGGTGGCTCTTGATGGTGGATGCCCCGTCGCGCCCGCCCGACTCGATCACGTCGGGGTACAGGGTGCCCTGCACCAGGTACTTCGCGTCCTCCAGGCCGCCGGCGTGCTCCTCGAAGATGCGGATGAACAGCTCGCCGACGATCTTGCGCTTGTCCTCGGGATCGGTGACCCCTGCCAGGCGCTCGAAGTAGCGGTCGGCGGCCCGGACGTGGATCAGCTCGATCTTCTGGTGGCGCTGGAACGTCTCGACGACCTGCTCGGCCTCGTTCTTGCGCAGCAGCCCGTGGTCGACGAACACGCAGGTCAGCTGCGGTCCGACGGCCTTGTGCACCAGTGCCGCGGCGACGGCCGAGTCGACCCCGCCCGACAGCGCGCAGATCACCCGCCCCTCGCCTACCTGGGCCCGCACCGCGGCGACCTGCTGCTCGATGATGGAGCTCATCGTCCAGCCGGCGCCGATGCCGGCGAGGTCGTGCAGGAACCGCCGGATGACGTCCTGGCCGTGCGGGGTGTGCGACACCTCGGGGTGGTACTGCACGCCCCAGATGCGCCGTTCGGCCGACTCCATGGCGGCGACCGGGGCGTCGGCGGTGAACGCCGTGGCCGTGAACCCGGGCGGCACCTGGGTGATGGCGTCGAAGTGGCTCATCCACACGGTCTGGTCGGTCGGCTGTGCGGCCAGGAGCCCCGAGCCGTCGACGACGTCGTCGGCCACGTGCAGGATCGTGCGGCCGTACTCGCCCCGACCGCCCCGGGCGACCTCGCCGCCCAGCTGCTGGGCCACGAGCTGAGCGCCGTAGCAGATGCCCAGGATCGGGATGCCCAGGTCGTAGATGCCCGGGTCGAGGCTGGGCGCCCCCTCCACGTGCACCGACTTGGGGCCGCCCGACAGGATCAGCGCCCGTGGCTTCCGGGCCGCCACCTCGGCGGCGGTGATCGACGACGGCACCAGCTCGGAGTAGACGTTCGCCTCCCGCACCCGGCGGGCGATGAGCTGGGCGTACTGGGCGCCGAAGTCGACGACCAGGCAGGCGTCCTCGGTGGCGTCGACCACGCCGGCCGCGCCGGCCACATCGGCCACGTCGGCGCCGCTCATCGCCGGTCCCCCGTCACCGCGAGGTCGGCCTTCTGCAGCTCCTTCAGCTTCTCGTACCCGCACATCGCCATCGCCCGCCGTAGCGCACCGATCAAGTTGAGCCCTCCGTCGGGATCGTGGGAGGGGCCGACGAGGATCTCCTCGAACGAGCCCCGTTGTTCGACAGCGACCCGGGGGCCGCGGGGCAGCGTGGCGTGCACCGCGCTCATGCCCCAGTGCCAGCCCTTGCCGGGCGCCTCGTGGGCGGCGGCCAGCGGCGTGCCGATCATCACCGCATCCGCCCCGCACACCACCGCCTTGGCGATGTCACCACCGGTGGTCATGCCGCCGTCGGCGATCACGTGGACGTACACGCCGGTCTCGTCGAGGTGCCGCATGCGGGCCGCCCGGGCGTCGGCCAGCGCGGTGGCCAGCGGCATCCCCGCGCCCAGCACGTCACGGATCGACGACGCCACCCCCGAGCCGGTGCCCACCAGCACCCCGGCGGCGCCGGTGCGCATGAGGTGCAGCGCCGACTGGTACGACGTGCAGCCACCCACCACCACCGGGATCTCGTAGTGGCGGATGAAGTCCTTCAGGTTGAGGGCGTCGGCGGTGCGCGACGACACGTGCTCGGCCGACACCACCGTCGCCTGGATCACCAGCAGGTCGGGCTCGGCCCGCAGCACCGCCTCCGACAGCTCCAGCGTGCGATGGGGAGTGACCGCGACCGCGCACGTCACGCCGGCGGCCTTGATGTCGTCGATGCGCTGGCTCACCAGGTCCGGCTGGATCGGCTGCGCGTAGATCTCCTGCAGGCGGCGGGTGGCGACCTCGTCGGGCAGCGCGGCGATCTCGTCGTACAGCGGACCGGGGTCGTCGTAGCGGGTCCACAGCCCCTCCAGGTGGAGGACGCCGCCTGCACCCAGCTCACCGAGCTGGACGGCGGTGGCCGGCGACGTGACGCTGTCGCACGGCGAGGCCAGGATCGGCAGGTCGAAGTGGTAGGCGTCGATCTCCCACGACACGTCGACGTCCTCGGCGTCGCGGGTGCGGCGGCTGGGGATGATCGTGACCTCGCTCAACGAGTAGGCGCGGCGAGCCGACTTGCCCATTCCGATCTCGACCTCGGCCATTTGCGGCCACCAACCTTCCGCCACCACGGCAAAGGCACGTACAGGAGCAACCGAGTGTAAACGGTCACGCCAGGTGGCCTCGGAGCCGGGGAGAGGCCCATTACACTTCATCCATGGCAGCGCCTCCTCGTCCCTTCCCCGAGTCAGCGCACGGCGAATCGCTCCCCCCCAAGTTCGCCAAAGAGGGCCTCACGTTCGACGACGTGCTCCTCGTCCCGGCCGAATCGTCGGTCCTCCCGTCCGAGGTCTCCACCCGGACCACCCTCACGCCCTCGATCGAGCTGGCGATCCCCATCGTCTCCGCGGCGATGGACACCGTCACCGAAGCCCCCCTCGCCGTCGCGCTCGCCCGGGCGGGCGGGATCGGCATCGTCCACCGCAACCTGTCGATCGACGACCAGGTGGCCGAGGTCGACAAGGTGAAGCGCAGCCAGTCCGGGATGATCGTCGACCCGGTCACGCTGCCGGCCGACGCGTTCGTCACCGACGCCCTGTCGATCATGGAGCGCTACCACATCTCCGGCGTGCCGATCACCGACGGCGAGGGCCGCCTCGTCGGGCTGCTCACCAACCGCGACCTGCGCTTCATCGAGGACGTGCACCAGGTGATCGCCAACGTGATGCGCCGCCCGCCGCTGGTCACCGCGCCGCTGGGCACCACGCTGGAGCAGGCCAAGGACATCCTGTGGCAGCACCGCATCGAGAAGCTGCCGATCGTCGACGCCGAGGGCCACCTCAAGGGCCTCATCACCGTCAAGGACATCAAGAAGAAGACCGACCATCCCCACTCCACGCACGACAGCCAGGGCCGCCTCATGGTGGGCGCCGCGGTCGGCGTCGGGCCCGACGCGCTGGAGCGGGCCGAGCGGCTGGTCGTGGCCGGGGTCGACGTGCTGGTGGTCGACACCGCCCACGGCCACAGCCTGGGCGTGATCGACGTGGTCAAGCAGGTGAAGGGCGCCTTCGAGGTCGACGTGATCGCCGGCAACGTGGCCACCGGCGAGGCGGTCGACGCCCTCGTGGGCGCGGGTGCCGACGCCATCAAGACCGGCATCGGGCCGGGGTCGATCTGCACCACGCGGGTGGTCGCCGGGGTCGGCGTCCCCCAGATCACCGCCATCTACGACTGCGCGGTCGCCGCGGCCCGCCACGGCGTCAATGTGATCGCCGACGGCGGCGTGCACTACTCGGGCGATGTCGCCAAGGCCCTGGCCGCCGGGGCGCACACGGTGATGCTGGGCTCCTTGCTCGCCGGTGTCGACGAGTCGCCGGGCGAGGTGGTGCTCCACCAGGGCGAGCGCTTCAAGGAGTACCGGGGCATGGGCTCGATGGGCGCCATGAAGGGCCGGTCGTACTCGAAGGACCGCTACTTCCAGGGCGACGTGGTCGACACCGACAAGCTGGTCCCTGAGGGGATCGAGGGTCGGGTCGCCTACAAGGGCCCGGTGTCGAACGTGATCTACCAGCTGGTGGGCGGCCTGCGGATGGCGATGGGCTACTGCGGCGCCGCCACGCTCACCGACCTGCGGGACCGCGGCCAGTTCGTGCGCATCACCGGCGCCGGCCTGCGGGAGTCGCACCCCCACGACATCGCCATCACCAAGGAAGCCCCCAACTACGGCGCTGCCTGGTAGCCCGCCCGCTCGGCCGCGAAGCCGCGCGCCAGGAGGTCAGGTGACGCCGATCGACCGGGCGGTGACCTCGAGGAAGCGGTCCATCTGGCTCCACAACCCGGTCTCGTTCGCCCAGCCGGCGACATCGGCCGACAGGGCGACGCGGGTGGCGTCGTCGGTGAGCTGGTCGACGCTGGCGGCGATGCCTCGGACGATCGCGTCCTCGTCGGCCTGACCGGGGACGCCCAGCCGGCGGAGCACCTCGGGCGAGATGCACTCGTCGGTGCCGCCCACGCCCTCGGCCCGCACGGTGATGCAGGGGAGGCCGTACGAGCTGGCCTGGAGCACCGACGACGGGCGGCTGTCGATGAAGCTCCCCGGCACCGCGGTGTGCAGGGCGGCGTCGGCGGCGCGGAGCATCCGGGGAAGGCTGCGGGGCGGCACGAACACGTGCCCGACGCCCGGCGGCAGGTTCTCGGGGAGCAGCGACCGGTCGCCCTCGCCGGCGATCACCAGCTGCCAGCGGTCGTGCGTCGTGGCCGCCCGGTTGAAGGACTCGATGGCCAGGTCCGGGCGCTTGTCCTTGGACAGCCGGCCCGACCACAGCAGCCACAGCCGGTCGGCGCGCAGGGGCTCGCCGCCCACCGGGACGTAGCCGTCGGCCAGGTACTCCTGCTTCCAGCGGGAGCGGTCGGCAGTCACCTCGGGGGCGACGCCGTCGCTCGGCGGGGGCGAGCCGACGATCGCGTCCACCGTGACGCCGGCCTCGCGGGCCACGTCGGCCAGCCACTCCGAGGCCGCGGTGGTGGACGCGCACGCCCGGAGGTGCTCCCGGTAGGCGTCGCGGACCAGCGACTGGTTGGGGGACACGTCGGGCCCTACCGCCGGCTCCGGGAGCCAGCGGTAGGCGTCGCCGCCCCGGAAGGTGGCGACGTAGGGGACGCCCGCGGCCCGGAGCACGGGCGCAGCCACGCTGAGCAGGGGAAACGGGTAGACGAAGACGGCCACGTCGGGGCGGGTCTCGGGTCGGGCGCAGGCGTCGGCGACGATGGCCAGCAGCTCCACCGAGGCCGCGGAGATGGCCGACTTGGCGATCGGCCCGTCCCAGAACGGGCGGGACACGACGCCGTCGGGCAGCGGGTCGGCGGCGTCGACGAACGTGACCTCGGACGGCCCGACGGTGGCCGGGAACACGTAGGTCAGCTCGTGGCCCTGGGCGAGCGACGTACGCACCAGGCCGCGCACGAACCCGACGGTCATCCCGCTCAGGATGGCCGGGTACTCCCGTCCGTCGGGCCCCGAGCCCGACCAGGCCGACTTGGCCACCAGCAGCAGACGCATCCCGGGTCCAGTTCCTTCGTGCTCGTCGGGTCTACGGAAGGCTCAAGGATGGCCCAGGTCGCCCCGGCCGAGGGTGCCGGTCACGATGCCCAGCAGCTGGCGCAGCAGCGACGCGGTCATGCCCCACACGGTGTCGCCCACCAGCTCGAAGAAGTAGAGCGACCGGTAGAAGCCGTTGGGGAAGGGCCAGATCTCCTCACGGAAGTTGGCCGGATCGGCCAGCTCCGCCAGCGGCACGTGCAGCACCACCTCGACCTCGCCCGGGTTGGGCGACAGCTGCGGCCGGCCCGGCAGCGTCCCGACGTAGGGAACGATGTACGACTGGCTGGTGAGGGTGTTGAGGTGGTCGAGCTCGCCGATCAGCTCCACCGAGGAGGGGTCGAGGTCGATCTCCTCCTTGGCCTCCCGCAGCGCCCCGTCGGCCGGCGTCTCCCCCGGCTCCACCCGACCACCCGGGAAGCTGACCTCGCCCTCGTGGGTCGACAGGCCCCAGGTGCGGCGGGTGAGCACCACGACGGCGTTGCCGCCCTGCTCGTAGAGGGGCGCCAGCACGGCGGCGGGACGCCCCGTCGCCTCGGGCTGGCCCGCCCGTTCGGAGAGCTGTGGTGGCCCGACGGTGGCGAGCGTCCGACGCACGTCGTCGAGCGACGGCCGCCGGTCCTGCGGGGCGAGGTCGGCCCACGGCGGCGGGCCACCCGCCCGGGCCGTGTAGGGGCGGGGGATGCGCTGGGCACCGCCCCGGCCGTAGGGCACCGGCACGGGTGGGGGCGGCGGCGTCTCACCGGGCTGGGGCCAACCCGGGAACCCGAGCTCCAGCGCCTTGCGCGCCGACACCAGCCCGTCGGGCCACTCACCCCGCCCGTCCCGGCGGTCCGACGGGGTCTCGCCGGCGACGGCGCCGTCGTCGCCGTCAGTCACCGGCGGCCGTCGCCGCCGACGCGCTCAGGTGCTCCAGCACCTCGCGCAGGCCGGCGGTCTTGAGGTTGCTCATCACCTTGCCGGGCGTCGTCTCGCCGCGCTCCCACTCCATCCAGTACGCGAGGAGCTTCTGCGGGTCGGTCGGCGGCTTGTCCATCGCCGGCCAGGCTAGGCCCTCGCTCCCCGGCTGGTGCGCCGTAGCGTGGGCGACATGTCCGCCACGTTCGACGACGACGTCCGCCGCCTCCTCGACGGCAAGAACTTCGCCACCGTCGCCACCCTGGACCCCGACGGCAGCCCGCACACGTCGGTCGTCTGGTTCCTCCGCGACGGCGACACGGCGCTGTTCTCCTCGACCACCCAGCGCCGGAAGGTCCGCAACCTGGAGCGCGACCCCCGGATCGCCCTGTCGGTGTTCGACCTGGCCAACCCGTACCACGCCGTCGACATCCGCGGCACCGCCGAGCTCACCGTTGACGAGGCCAAGAGCCTGCCGGTGGAGCTGTCGCAGAAGTACCTCGGCAGCGAGCCGCCGCCCGAGCCCGACGAGATCAAGCGCTACATCGTCCGGGTGATCCCCGAGAAGATCACCACGTTCTCGACGGGAACCCGGTGACCCCTCGTCGTGTGGTGCTCGCGTCGGCCTCGCCGGCCCGGCTGATGTTGCTGCGCAACGCCGGCATCGAGCCCGACGTCGTGGTCAGCGGCGTGGACGAGGACGGGGTCGACCAGCTCCCGGCGCGCGACGCCGCCATCGCACTGGCATCCCGGAAGGCCGAGGCGGTGGTCGTGGCCGGGGACGTCGACGGCGCCCTGGTGATCGGGTGCGACTCGATGCTCTCGATCGACGCGACGGTGCGGGGCAAGCCGTCGTCGGTCGACGAGGCCCGGGGGTGGCTGCGGAGCTGGCGCGGCCGTACCGGGGTGCTGGTGACCGGCCAGTGCGTGATCGACACGGCGAGCGGGCAACGAGTGGTCGGCGCGGTCGAGACGTCGGTGACCTACGGCCACCCGGGCGACGACGAGCTGGAGGCCTACCTGGCCACCGGCGAGGCCCTCCAGGTGGCGGGCGCCTTCACGCTCGACGGCTACTCGGCCCCCTTCGTCGCCGGGGTGGACGGCGATCCCGGGGGCGTCATGGGCCTGTCGCTCCCGCTGCTGCGGACCCTGCTCCACCAGCTCGACATCCCCATCACGTCCCTGTGGGCCAAGCCGTGAGCGACCCGCCGGCGCTGCGGATCGGGGCGCTGGAGGTGTCGCCGCCGGTCGTGCTGGCGCCCATGGCGGGGGTGACCAACGCCCCGTTCCGGCGCCTGTGCCGGTCGTTCGGGCCCGGCGGCGGCCTGTACGTGAGCGAGATGATCACCGCCCGGGGCCTGGCCGAGCGCAACGAGAAGACCCTGCGGATGGCCCGCTTCGCCGACGACGAACCCGTGCGGTCGATCCAGCTCTACGGCACCGATCCCGCGGCGATGGCCGAGGCGGTGCGCTTCCTGGTCGACACCGAGGGCGCCGACCACATCGACCTCAACTTCGGCTGCCCGGTCGCCAAGGTGACGCGCAAGGGAGGCGGCGCCGCGTTGCCGGTGCGGCGGGCGCTGTTCGCCGCGGTGGTGCGGGCGGCGGTGACGTCGGCCGGCCGGGTGCCGGTCACGGTGAAGCTCCGGATCGGCGTCGACGACGACCTCCAGACATTCCTCGACGCCGGCCCCATCGCCGCCGACGAGGGCGCCGCGGCCGTCGCCCTCCACGCCCGCACCGCCCGCCAGCACTACTCCGGCACCGCCGACTGGTCCGCCATCGCGGAGCTGAGGGCCAAGATCCCGACGTCGATCCCCGTCCTCGGCAACGGCGACATCTGGCAGCCGGCCGACGCCCTGCGGATGATGGAGTCGACCGGCTGCGACGGCGTGGTGGTCGGCCGGGGCTGCCTGGGCCGCCCGTGGATCTTCCACGACATCGCCGTCGCCGCGGCGGGCGGCACCCCGCCGGGGCCTCCGCCCCTCGGCCCGGTGGCGACGGTGCTCAGTCGACACGCCCACCTGCTGGCCGACTGGCTGCCCGAGCCCCTGGCCCTGATCGACCTCCGCAAGCACGTGGGCTGGTACCTCCACGGCTACCCGGTCGGCGGCGACGTCCGCCGTCGCCTGATGGCCACGACGACCCTCGCCGAGCTGGACCAGGAGCTCGACGCCCTCGACCCCGACCTGTTGCCCCTCCCGGGTTCCGAGACCGAACCCCGAGGCAAGACGTCCGGCCCCCAACGGAAGGTCACCCTCCCCGAAGGCTGGCGTGAGCGCCCCGACGATCCCACGCCGACCGTCGAGGACGACCTGGCCGCCACCAGCGGCGGCTGACCCCAAAACGCAGCGAGCCGGGACGCCGCAAGGGTCGTCCCGGCTCGTCAGTGCTGTATTGCTTACATCATTCCCATGCCGCCCATGCCACCCATGGGGTCGCCGCCACCTGGCGGGCCTGCCGGGGCAGCGGGCTCGGGCTTGTCGGCGACCAGCACCTCGGTGGTGAGCACCAGGCCTGCGATCGACGCTGCGTTCTGCAGCGCCGCCCGCGTCACCTTGGCGGGGTCGATGACACCGGCCTTGAGCAGGTCCTCGAACTCGCCCGTCTGGGCGTTGAGGCCGACGTTGCCGGTCTCGCGCTCGACCTGCTGGACGGTGACCGCACCTTCGAGGCCGGCGTTGTCGGCGATGAGCCGAGCCGGCGCCTCCAGCGCCTGCCACACGGTGCGGGCACCGGTGGCCTCGTCGCCTTCGAGCGTGTCGATCACGGCCGACACGGCCGCACGGCTGCGCAGGAGGGCGGTGCCGCCACCGGCGACGATGCCTTCCTCGATGGCCGCACGGGTGGCCGACAGCGCATCCTCGATGCGGTGCTTCTTCTCCTTGAGCTCCACCTCGGTGGCCGCGCCGACCTTGACCACGGCGACGCCGCCGGACAGCTTGGCCAGCCGCTCCTGCAGCTTCTCGCGGTCCCAGTCGGAGTCGGTGTCGTCGATCTCGCGCTTGATCTGCGAGATGCGACCGGCGATCTCCTCCTCGGAGCCACCACCATCGACGATGGTCGTGTTGTCCTTGGTGACGATCACCTTCTTGGCCTTGCCGAGCAGGTCGAGGGTGATGTTGTCGAGCTTCAGCCCGACCTCCTCGGCGATGACCTGACCACCGGTGAGGGTGGCCATGTCGCCGAGCATCGCCTTGCGACGGTCACCGAAGCCGGGGGCCTTCACCGCGACGCTGTTGAAGGTGCCACGGATCTTGTTCACCACCAGGGTCGCCAGGGCCTCGCCCTCGACGTCCTCGGCGATGATGACCAGCGGGCGGCCGGACTGCATGACCTTCTCGAGGATCGGCAGCATGTCCTGCACCGAGGAGATCTTCCCCTGGTTCAGCAGGATGTAGGCATCCTCGACGACGGCTTCCTGGCGGTCGCCGTCGGTCACGAAGTAGGGCGAGAGGTAGCCCTTGTCGAACTGCATGCCCTCGGTGAAGTCGAGGTCCATGCCGAAGGTGTTCGACTCCTCGACGGTGACGACACCGTCCTTGCCGACCTTGTCGATGGCGTCGGCGAGAACCTCGCCGATGGCCGGGTCGGCGGCGGAGATGGCGGCCACCTGGGCGATCTCGGAGCGGTCGTCGATCTCCTTCGACTGCTCCTTGATGGCGTCGACCGCGGCCTCGACGGCCTTGTCGATGCCGCGCTTGAGGCTCATCGGGCTGGCACCGGCGGCCACGTTGCGCAGGCCGCCGTGCACGAGCGCCTGGGCCAGCACCGTCGCCGTGGTGGTGCCGTCACCGGCCACGTCGTTGGTCTTGGTGGCGACTTCCTTCACGAGCTGGGCGCCCATGTTCTCGAAGGGGTCGGCCACCTCGATCTCACGGGCGATCGACACGCCGTCGTTGGTGATGGTCGGGGCGCCCCACTTCTTGTCGAGCACCACGTTGCGGCCCTTGGGGCCGAGCGTGACCTTCACCGCGTTGGCGAGCTTGTCGACGCCGGCCTCGAGGGCACGGCGTGCTTCTTCGTCGAACTTGAGGATCTTGGCCATTCAGATCACTTCTTCACGATGGCGAGCACGTCACGGGCGGAGAGGATGAGCAGGTCATCGCTCTCGACCGTGATCTCGGTGCCGCCGTACTTGCTGTAGACGACGGTGTCGCCGACCTTGACGTCGACGGGGAGGATCTCACCGGTCTGCTCGGAACGCTTGCCCGGGCCCACGGCCAGGACCTCGCCCTGCTGGGGCTTCTCCTTGGCGGTGTCCGGGATGACGAGACCGCTCGCAGTGGTCTCCTCGCTCTCACCGGGCTTGACGACGATGCGGTCGTCGAGGGGCTGCAGGTTCATGCGTGGCCTCCGTTGGCGTGCATTTGCTTGTCGGATCGATCGATCTGTCGCGCAACCGGGAGCGTTAGCACTCTCAATTGCCGACTGCTAACACTAGGCGGCAGTTGCTGGCACTCGCAACACCCGACTGCCAGCGTCGTGACCCCTCGGCCGCTCCGCTACGCCGGGCGGGGAGTGGGGTCGCCGTCGGACACGACCCACGTGGCGGCCGTCTCGATGTCGGCCGCGGCCTCGTCGGTGGTCGACACGAGTCGGTACTGCGCCCGCAGCTCGTCGGGCGTCACCTCGCACACCACGTAGCCTCGCTGGTGGGCGTTGACGTACTGCACGTTCGGCAGCCCTCCCACCAACGACTCGATGGCGTCGGCCAGCGGGAAGCTCGACGAGATCGACGTCCCCACCAGCTCGGTCGCCAGCGGCTGCCCGGGCTCGACGTCGACGGTGCCGACCGCGCTCAGGTGGATGTCGCCGGTGATCACGACCGGGTTCGCCACGCCGTCGAGCTGTCGGAGGAGCCGCTCCCGGGCCGCGGGGTAGCCGTCCCACTGGTCGAGGTTCACGAGGCCCTCGGCGAAGGGGACGTTGGCCACCACCGTCTGCTGCGCCAGCACGTTCCAGCGGGACTCACTGTCGGCCAGCTCGTCGCCCAGCCACGCCTCCTGCTCCTCGCCGAGCATGGTGCGGTCGTCGCCCTCGGCCTCCTCGCACAGCGGCCCGGCGCCGGCGACGACCGCCGTGTCGCCACACTCCTGGTCGCTGCGGTACTGACGGCCGTCGAGGACGTAGAAACGGGCCAGCGTGCCCCAGTCGAGCGACCGGTAGATGCGGAAGTCAGCGCTGCCGGGCCCGGGTGGGCCCAGGCGCACCGGCGTGTGCTCGTAGAAGGCCTGGTAGGCGGCGGCGCGCTGCTCGAGGAAGCGGGCACGGGCGGTCTCGTCGGCGGGATCGGTGTCCTGGCGTACGGCGCCGGCGTAGTCGTTGTCGACCTCGTGGTCGTCCCAGGTGCACACCCACGGGCAGCGGGCGTGGGCGGCCCGGAGGAGGGGGTCGGCCTTGTACTCGCCCCAGCGGGCCCGGTATCCGGGCAGGTCGACGGGCGCCTCGGTGGCGTAGGGCTGGAGCGAGCCCGCCTCGGGCGGTCCCTCGTAGATGTAGTCGCCGAGGAAGAAGACCAGGTCGACGTCCTCCTCGGCCAGGTAGGCGTGGGCGGTCCAGAAGCCGTCCTGGCGGTTCTGGCAGGAGGCGAAGGCGAAGCGGACGACGTCGGGG
>DATHJB010000094.1 GCA_035316325.1 Acidimicrobiales bacterium | reverse complement strand
CCTGTTCGTCGGCCCGACGATGGAGGACGCGTCCACCCCCAACCCGAGCCAGGAGCTCACCGGGTTCTCCGATCCCGACGAGAACTGGCTGCGGCTGGTGGAGCTGGCCATGTTCGTGTCGCTCGCCGCCGTGGCCGTCGTAAACACCCTGGTGGCGCTGACCGCGTCGCGGCGCCGGGAGCTGCGGCTGCTGGAGCTGCTCGGCGCCACCAGGGACGAGCTGTGGCGCATGCTCGTCGCCGAGACGGCGCTGGTCGTCCTCGTCGGCCTGATGCTGGGGACCGCGGTGGGTGCGGTCACGCTGGCCACGTTCAGCCTGGGCGCGACCGGCTCCCCACTACCCTCGGTGCCGATGGCGTCGTACGCCGCGATCGTTGCCGCCACCGTCGTGCTCGCGGCGCCCAGCCTCCTGCTCACCGGTCGTCGCGTGCTCGCGACCCTGGAGGGCGACCGTGCACCGGCCTGACGTCCCGCCGACCAACGTGCCCGTCACCGGCCGCTCCGGGCGCGGGTGGTGGGCGGTGCGGGCCGGGGACGTCGCCTTCGCCGTGGCCGGGCTGCCGCTGGCCGTGGCCTGCGGGCTCTACGCAGCGGCCCTCCTCTACCTCGGGGGCCTGCTGACCCTCACGGTGATCGGCCTACCGGTCGTCGCCGCCGGCTTCCGCCTCACCCGGGGGCTCGGCACCGTGCACCGGCGGGTCACGGAGCGGCTCCTCGACGAGCGGGTCGCCGATCCGCCGCCGCCCCCCGACCCCGTCGGCTGGGGGGTGTGGGCAGCTCTCACCGACGTCGTCACCTGGCGCACGGTCATCTACCTGCTGGTCCGGGTGCCGGTGGCGGTGCTCACGTTCGTCGGCGGGGCCTTCGTCTGGTTCTACGGGGCGTTCCTGGTGGGCCTGCCCGTGCTCTCGCCGGTGTTCATGGGCAACGAGCTGACCTGGTGGCTCGTCGTCACCGGCTGCCTCGCCGGCGTGGCACTGCTGGCCGTCGCCCCGTGGGCCACCCGCACCACGGCCGACGTCAACCGCTGGCTGGCCCGGTCCCTGCTCGCCCCGATCGCCGCGTCGCCCCGCCAGGAGCGCCTCGAACGCGCCCGCTCCGAGGTGGCCGCCGACGCCACCGCCACCCTGCAGCGCATCGAGCGCGACCTCCACGACGGCACCCAGGCCCGGCTGGTCGCCATCGCCCTCAGCCTGGCGCTCGCCGACGAGGCCCTGGAGGGCGGCCGACTCGAGAAGGCCCAGGAGCTGGTGCAGCGGGCCCGCACGCAGCTCGGCGACGCCACCACCGAGCTGCGCCGGTTCACCCGCGGCATCAACCCGGTGGCGCTCGACGGCGGCCTCCCCGAGGCCCTGCCGACCCTGGCCGCCGACGCCGGCATCCCCACCGACGTCCACGTCGACCTGCCCGAGCGCCCCAGCCCGGCGATCGAGCGGGTCGTCTACTTCTGCGTCGCCGAGCTCATCACCAACGCCGCCAAGCACAGCGGGGCAGACTCCGTGCGTGTCGACGTCACCGCCGACTCCGACGACGGCCTCCTCCGGCTGCGGGTCGCCGACGACGGCCGCGGCGGCGCCCGGATCGGGGCCGGCAGCGGGCTACGGGGCCTGCGCGACCGCCTCGACGCCGTCGACGGCACCCTCGCCGTGGCCAGCCCGGCCGGCGGGCCGACCGTGATCACCGCCCGGCTCCCGGTGCGGCTGTGACGGCCGCGGCGCCGCTCCGGGCGGTCCTCGCCGAGGACTCGGTGATCCTCCGCGAAGGCCTGGCCGAGCTGCTCGTGTCCCGCGGCATCGAGGTGGTCGGGACCGCCGGCGACGCTGACCGGCTGCTCCGGCTGGTGGAGGAGCACCGGCCCGACGTCGCCGTCGTCGACATCCGCATGCCGCCCACCCACACCGACGAGGGCCTCCGGGCGGCGCTGGAGCTCCGCCGGACCCATCCCGACGTCGGGATCCTCGTCTTCTCGCAGCACATCGAGACCCGCTGGGCGTCCGAGCTGCTCGAGACCGGCGCCGCCGGCGTCGGCTACCTGCTCAAGGAGCGGGTCGCCCACGTCGCCGAGTTCGTCGACGCCCTGGGCCGGGTGGCTCGGGGCGGCACCGCGCTCGACCCCGAGGTCGTCACCCAGTTCGTCCGCAGCAGCCGCCGGCGCAGCGTCCTCGACCGCCTCACGCCGCGCGAGCGCGAGGTCCTCGACCTCATGGCCGAGGGCCGCTCGAACCGGGCGATCGCCGAGCGCCTGGTCGTGTCGGAGCGGGCCGTCGAGAAGCACGTCGGCGCCATCTTCGACAAGCTGGACCTGCCGCCCAGCGACGCCGACAACCGCCGCGTCCGGGCCGTCGTGACCTACCTCACCGAGGCGTAGGCCCGCCCTCCGTTCCGAAACTTCGACAGAAGTGGCGCCATAGCGACCGGTTCTGTCGAGATTTCGCCGGGGGCGGGCTCAGACGCCGGGGCGGTCGAGGCCGAGGAGGGGCGCCAGGAACTGGCCCGTGTAGCTGGCGGGCTCCTTGACGATCTCCTCGGGCGGACCGGTGGCCACGATGCCGCCGCCGCCGTTGCCGCCTTCGGGACCGAGGTCGATCACCCAGTCGGCCGTCTTGATCACGTCGAGGTTGTGCTCGATGACCAGCACCGTGTTGCCCTGGTCGACCAGGCGGGACAGCACCGTGAGCAGCTTGCGCACGTCCTCGAAGTGGAGGCCGGTGGTGGGCTCGTCGAGGATGTAGATGGTGTGGCCGGTGGAGCGCTTGGCCAGCTCGCTCGACAGCTTCACCCGCTGCGCCTCGCCGCCCGAGAGCGTGGTGGCCGGCTGGCCCAGCCGCACGTAGCCCAGGCCGACGTCGACCAGCGTGCGCATGTGCCGCGAGATCGCCGGCTGGTTCGAGAAGAACTCGGCGGCCTCCTCGCAGCTCAGCGCCAGCACGTCGGCGATGTTGTGGTCCTTGAAGGTGATGTCGAGCGTGTCGCGGTTGTAGCGGGCGCCCTTGCACACCTCGCACGGCACGTACACGTCGGGCAGGAAGTGCATCTCGATCTTGATCGTGCCGTCACCGGCGCAGGCGTCGCAGCGGCCGCCGCTCACGTTGAAGCTGAACCGGCCCGGCAGGTAGCCCCGCACCTTGGCCTCCTGCGTGGCCGCGAACAGCTTGCGGACGTGGTCGAACACGCCCGTGTAGGTGGCCGGGTTCGACCGGGGGGTGCGCCCGATCGGCGACTGGTCGATGTCGATGACCTTGTCGAGCAGGTCGATGCCCTGGACCGACGTGTGCAGGCCCGGCGGCGTCTTCGACTTGTAGACCTTCTGCATCAGCGCCCGGAAAAGGATGTCGTTGACCAGGGTCGACTTGCCCGAGCCCGACACGCCCGTGACCGCCACGAAGCACCCGAGCGGGAAGCGGGCGTCGACGTTCTTGAGGTTGTGCTCGCGGGCGCCCTTCACGGTGAGCCAGTGCTCGTTGGGCTGGCGGCGCTGGGCCGGCACCGCGATGCTCTTCTTGCCGGCGAGGTACTGGCCGGTGATCGACTTGTTGTTGCGCAGCAGCTGCTTGACCGTGCCCGTGTGGACGATCTCGCCGCCGTGCTCCCCCGCTCCCGGGCCGATGTCGACCACGTGGTCGGCCACCTTGATGGTGTCCTCGTCGTGCTCCACCACCAGCACGGTGTTGCCCAGCTCGCGCAGGCGGATCAGCGTCTCGATGAGCCGGTGGTTGTCGCGCTGGTGCAGGCCGATCGACGGCTCGTCGAGCACGTAGAGCACCCCGACCAGGCCCGATCCGATCTGCGACGCCAGCCGGATCCGCTGGGCCTCGCCGCCCGCCAGCGTGGCCGCCGAGCGGGACAGCGTGAGGTAGTCGAGCCCGACGTCGAGCAGGAAGCCCATGCGGGCGTTGATCTCCTTGACCACCCGCTCGGCGATGAGCCGGTCCCGCTCGGACAGCTCCAGCCCGGTGAGCGTGGCCGCGGCGTCGCCGATCGACAAGCCGCAGATGTCGGGCAGCGACTTGCCGTCGATCGTGACCGCCCGCGACAGCGGCTTCAGCCGGGCGCCGCCGCACACCTGGCACGGCACCTCCCGCATGTAGCCCTCGACCTGCTCGCGGCTGCTGTCGGAGTCGGCCTCGCCGTGGCGGCGCTGCAGGTACGGGATGACGCCCTCGTAGTTGGCGTGGTAGGTGCGCTCGCGGCCGTAGCGGTTCTTGAAGCGCACCCACACCTTGTCGACGCCCTTGCCGTAGATGAAGGCGTCGCGCTGGCGCTTGTTGAGCGCTGACCACGGCGTAGCCATGTCGACGTCGACCTCGTCGGCGACCGCGGCGACCAGCCGGTGGAAGTAGCGCTGGTTGCCCCCGGCCCAGGGCGCGATCGCCCCCTCCTCGATGGTGGCCTCGGGGTTGGGGACCACCAGCTCGGGGTCGACCTCGAAGCGGGTGCCGAGCCCGTCGCAGGTCTCGCAGGCGCCGTAGGGCGAGTTGAAGGAGAAGTTGCGGGGCGCCAGCTCGTCGAAGCTGCCGTGGCCGTTGGGGCAGGCCAGGTGCTGCGAGAACGTCATCGTGTCGTCGCCCAAGCCGTCCTCGGTGCCGCCCTCGCCTTCGCCCTTGCGGTTGACGATCTGCACCTCGGCGATGCCGTCGGCCAGGCGCAGGGCCGTCTCCAGCGAGTCGGTGAGGCGACGCTCGATGCCGTCGCGCCGGACCAGCCGGTCGACCACCACCTCGATGGTGTGCTGCTCGTAGCGGGCCAGCTCGACCTTCTCGGTGAGCTCGTGCAGCTCGCCGTCGATGCGGGCGCGGGCGAAGCCCTGCGCGGACAGGTCGGCCAGCAAGGTCTCGTAGGTGCCCTTGCGACCCCGGACCACCGGGGCGAGCACCTGGAAGCGGGTGCCCTCGGGCAGCTCGACGATGCGGTCGACGATCTGCTGCGGGGTCTGCCGGGTGATGGTGGCGCCGCACTCCGGGCAGTGCGGGACGCCGATGCGGGCGTAGAGGAGGCGGAGGTAGTCGTAGACCTCGGTGATCGTGCCGACCGTCGACCGGGGGTTCCTGGACGCCGACTTCTGGTCGATCGAGATGGCCGGCGACAGGCCCTCGATGAAGTCGACGTCGGGCTTGTCCATCTGGCCGAGGAACTGCCTGGCGTACGACGACAGCGACTCGACGTAGCGGCGTTGGCCCTCGGCGTAGATGGTGTCGAACGCCAGCGAGCTCTTGCCCGACCCGGACAGGCCCGTGAAGACGATGAGCCTGTCACGGGGTAGGTCGAGCGAGACGTTGCGGAGGTTGTGCTCCCTCGCACCCCGGATCACCAGCGAATCAGCCACGGCACACCACGCTAGCGCCCCCATGCAACCAGGGAACGGATGTTCGGGCGCGTGTTTTGGTCGCTACGTGGCGCTCACAGCGTGCGGTGGTGCATGTGGACCACGCCGTTGCCGAACCGCCGCTCGTCGAGCAGCTCGAGCTCCACCCGGACGTCCCGGGGCAGGCCCGGCTTGCCGCCGCCGACGACGATCGGGAACGCGAACAGGTGGACCTCGTCCACCAGCCCGGCCCGGAAGGCGTGCTGGGCCAGGCCCGGGCCGCCGACGCTGATGTCGCGGTCGGCGGCCTCCTTCATGCGGCGGACGGCCTCGGGGTCGAACTCGCCCTCGAGCCGGGTGCGGGGCGTCGACACGGCGTCGAGCGTCCGGGAGTACACGACCTTGTCCAGGCCCCGCCACACCTCGGCGAAGTCGAGCTCCTCGGGCGCCGTTCCGGCGGGCTCGAGGCCGACCGTCTGCCAGACGGCCATCGTCTCGTACATGCGCCGGCCGTAGAGGTGGGTGCCGACGGGCCGCTCGAGGTCGTTGACGAACGCGTGCACCTCGGCGTCGGGCATCGCCCAGTCGAACCGGCCCTCCCCGTCCTCGATGTAGCCGTCGAGCGACGTGATCGCCGTGTAGATGAGCTTGGCCATGATGCCTCCAGGTCAGGGGTTGCGACCACCGGCGTCCGTCCCGGCCCGAGTCATCTGTAGTCACCAACCCACAGTCGAGTCGTTCATGGTCGGAGACCGATCACAAATGATTCAAGAACTACCGAACGACCAGAAACGACTCGCCAACCCCCTACCTAGCGGCTGGCAGCTGGGGCCGCGGGAGGGTCAGCGGCTGGCGTCGCGGAGCTCTCGTTTCAGTTCCTGGATCTCGTCGCGTAGGCGGGCGGCGTACTCGAAGCGCAGGTCGGCGGAGGCCTCGTGCATCTCCTCCTCCAGGGTCTGGATGAGGCGGCCCAGCTCCGACGGCGGCAGGTTGGCCAGCTCGGCGTTGAGCCGCTCGGTGGCCCCTGGTCGACCCCGGCGGCGGCCCTTGCCCGGCACCGGCGCCGTGTCGTCGGAGGACCGACCCAGGTAGGCGAGGATGTCAGTGACCGCCTTGACGATCGACTGCGGGTTGATCCCGTGCTCCTGGTTGTGGGCGAGCTGGAGGCCACGGCGCCGGTTGGTCTCGCTGAGGGCCCGCTGCATCGAGTCCGTGACCTTGTCGGCGTACATGATCACCTGGCCCTCCAGGTTGCGGGCCGCCCGGCCGATGGTCTGGATCAGCGACGTCTCGCTGCGCAGGAACCCCTCCTTGTCGGCGTCGAGGATCGCCACCAGCGACACCTCGGGCAGGTCGAGGCCCTCCCGCAGCAGGTTGATCCCGACCAGCACGTCGAAGTCGCCCAGGCGCAACGCTCGGAGGATCTCGATCCGCTCGATCGTGTCGACGTTGGAGTGCAGGTAGCGCACCCGCAGGCCGAGCTCCAGCAGGTAGTCGGACAGGTCCTCGGCCATCTTCTTGGTGAGCGTGGTGACCAGCACGCGCTGGTCGCGCTCGATGCGCTTGTTGATCTCCTCGACCAGGTCGTCGATCTGCCCCTTGGTGGGCCGCACCATCACCTCGGGGTCGACCAGGCCGGTGGGGCGCACGACCTGCTGGACCACCTGCGACGACATCTCCAGCTCGTAGGCCGACGGCGTGGCCGACAGGAACACCACCTGGTTGACCTTGTCGCTGAACTCCTCGAAGCGCAGCGGCCGGTTGTCGGCCGCGGACGGCAGGCGGAAGCCGTGGTCGATCAGCTGCTCCTTGCGGCTGCGGTCGCCCTCGTACTGGCCGTGGAGCTGCGGCACCGCCTGGTGGCTCTCGTCGATGACCAGCAGGTAGTCCTTCGGGAAGAAGTCGATCAGGGTGTTGGGCGTCTCCCCCCGCCCCCGACCGTCGATCGGCGCCGAGTAGTTCTCGATGCCGTTGCAGTAGCCGACCTCCTGCATCATCTCGAGGTCGTACTGGGTGCGCATGCGCAGCCGCTGGGCCTCCAGCAGCTTGCCGTGCTTCTCGAACCACGCCAGCCGCTCGGCCAGCTCGGCCTCGATGCGCACGATCGCCTTGCGCATCCGCTCCTCGCCGGTGACGTAGTGCGTGGCCGGGTAGATCCACAGATCGTCCAGCTCGCGGATCTGCTCGCCGGTGAGCGGGTCGACCTCGGTGATGCGCTCGATCTCGTCGCCGAACAGCTCGATGCGCAGGGCCTTCTCCTCGTAGGCCGGGTGTATCTCGATGGTGTCGCCCCGCACCCGGAACTTGCCCCGGGTGAGGTTCATGTCGTTGCGCTCGTACTGCATGTCGACCAGGCGGCGGAGGAAGGCCCGCTGATCGATCTCCTCGCCCTTGAGCTTGAAGAGCACCTGCTCGCGGTACTCGTCGGGCGACCCCAGGCCGTAGATGCACGACACGGAGGCGACCACGATCACGTCGCGCCGGGTGAGCAGCGCGGCGGTGGTGGAGTGCCGCAGCCGGTCGATGTCGTCGTTGACGCTCGAGTCCTTCTCGATGTACGTGTCGGAGGACGCGATGTAGGCCTCGGGCTGGTAGTAGTCGTAGTAGCTGACGAAGTACTCCACCCGGTTGTCGGGGAAGAACTCACGGAACTCGTTGGCCAGCTGGGCGGCCAGCGACTTGTTGGGGGCGATCACCAGCGTGGGCTTCTGCACCTGCTCGATGGTCCAGGCGATGGTGGCGCTCTTGCCCGACCCGGTGATGCCCAGCAGCGTCTGGTAGCGATCGCCCCGGTCGATGCCCTCGCTCAACGCCTCGATCGCCTTCGGCTGGTCCCCCGCGGGGTCGAAGTCGGACACCACCCGGAACGGCTTCGACAGAACCTGCGGCACGGAGCTGGAGATCGAACTCACGCCTCCACCGTACCGAGGGGGTGTGACAGTCAAGCCGGGTCGCCGGCCAGAAACCCGGGGCCGAGGCACGCGCGGACCGCGTTCGGACCGCGTCGACCGGCGGGTATCGTCGTCGCACCTTGCGCCGCGGGTGGGTGCGGAGGTCCACCCTGATCGCGAGCTGGGAGTTCTAGGTGCGTCGACGTCGATTGCTGATGGGGCTCGGGGTCGTGGGCGTCGTGCTCCTGGCCGTCGTGGCGTTCGTCGCGCTGCGCGGCGACGACGACGGCGGCGACGACGGCCCCACCGGCGACGAGGACCTGGTCGCCCGGCTGTTCAGCGACGACGAGCTGGAGCTGATCCACCAGGCCGCACCCGATCCGGCCTGCGCCGGCGAGCCGACCGCGCCGCCCGGCGACGAGGCGCTGGTGGCGCTGGAGGTCGTGCGGGTCGACGACACCTGTCTGGACGCCAGCACCGAGTACGTGGCCGAGGACGAGGTCGACGCCCGCCTGGCCGAGCTGGACGACGACCCGAGCGTGGTCGCGGCGGCGCCCGCCACCCCTGCAGCCGCGGCCGACCAGGTCGACGACCGCCGCGAGGACCAGTGGGCGCTGGACATGCTGGGCGCGCCCGAGGGCTCACCGGACCTGCCGTGGCCCGACGGCACCGGCATGGTGGTCGCGGTGATCGACTCGGGCATCGACGCCGCTCATCCCGACCTCGGCGATGCGGTCGTCGGGCGCCGGTCCGTCCCGGACGAGAGCACGCTCGACCCGCTGGGCCACGGCACGGCCGTGGCGGGCATCGTCGCGGCGCGCCGTGACAACGGCGGCATCGTCGGCGTGGTCCCCGCAGCCACGATCCTCGATGTCCCGGTCGACCTGAAGGACGAGGAACAGAACCCCGACTCGTGGCGGGTGGCGCTGCCCTGGGCCGTCAACCACGGCGCCGACGCGATCAACATGTCCCTCGGGCAGTCGACGGACGACTACGACGACGACACCATGCGGGTCGCGGTCGCGGTCGTCGAGTTCGCGCGCAGCCACGACGTCGTGGTGGTCTCCAGCGGCGGCAACTGCGGTGACGGCGACGTCGTGAACGAGGTGCTGGGCGGCTGCGCCTCGGACAACCAGATCCAGGTGCCGGCCTCGCTCCCGGGGGTGGTGGCGGTGGGTGCGCTCCAGAAGGATCGGGACCTGGCGGGCTACTCGTCCCGCAACGAGGACGTCGACCTGGTCGCACCCGGCGGAGGCGACGTCGCCGACCTGGTCGAGACGACTGCTCGCGACGGTGAGTACGAGGGCTTCAACGGCACGTCGGCGGCCGCGCCCCATGTCGCCGCGCTGGCGGCCGCGGTGCGGACCGCCGTCCCGGAAGCCACCGGCGACGAGATCAGCCAGGCGCTGATCGACACGGCCGACCCCGAGGGCGTGTCCGAGCAGGACCGCGACGACGTCGGCATCGGCCACGGGCTCGTCGACGTCGACGCCGCGATCGACGAGCTGCGCTCCACGCTGTCGCGCCCGTCCGAGGACCTGGCCGGCCGCACCCAGGCGGCCTACGTGCACGACGGCACCCTGTACGCGTTCGACGGCGACACCAGCCACCCGGTCCGTGAGGTCGGCAGCGACCACTCGATCACGGACGTGGTCTGGTCCGACGACCACAGCCGCCTCGTCGGCGTCGACGACACGACGTTGTTCTCGTGGGGTGGCGAAGGCAGCGAGCTGGTCGAGGCCGACTGCCAGCAGTGCGCCCAGAACTACATCGCCTACCTGGACGACGCCGCCGTCACCGACCCGGGCGACGAGGGTCGGACCGGCGATCTCGTCGTCACCCTCGACACCGAGGCCTGGACGCTCACCCGCTGGTCACCCACCACGCTGGAGCCCCAGGGCACGGTCGACCTGACGGTCCCCCGCGCCGAGGACAGCGTCGGCGCCGGCCTGCAGGCCTCCGTCGGCGGCTCGTTGATCGTGCACACGAGCGGTCCCGACCTGGAGGCGGAGGACACGCTGTGGGTGGTCGATCCCTTCTCGGGTGAGTCGCAGGCCTCCCAACCGATCGTCGGGCGTTGGCGGGGCGGCGTCGCGGTGGACGCCGCCGAGCAGCGGCTCGCCTACGTCAACCAGGGCCCGCTCGAGGGAGGCACCTGCGCCGACGTCCAGGAGGCGGTCGTCCTCGACGCCGTGGACCTGACCCAGGTCGCCGCGCCCGACCTCCCCCAGGACGTCGTCTTCCGGGAGCTGTTCTTCAACGGCGGCAACCTGTACGCCACGGCCGAGTACCTCGCGCCCAACGCCGAGGGTCAGTGCCCGACCGACGGGTCGGCCGGCGTGTGGCGGGCGGACGGCGACACCTGGGAGCAGGTCGACCCGACCGCGGTGATCGGTGCCCGGCCGTTGGAGGGCATGACCGGCGGCGACCCGACGGGATGGCTGATCGTCACCGAGGACGAGCAGGGCCGCATCGAGCCCCGTGAGGAGGGCGAGATCGGCACCGTCGACCCCAGCTCCTACTCCGGCGTGGTCTGGGCGACGCCCACGCGCGAGGAGGCCCCGCGTGGCGAGGAGGAGCCAGACGGCGGGGAGCCACCGGACGGCGGTGGGTCGCCGGGTGGTGGTGGCGGCGGGGAGCCGGCGTCGCAGAGCGTCGAGGCGGCCATCGCGCGCTACGAGGAGTTCCTGCACGCGCTGGGCGCGGAGGACCTCGACACGGTGTGCGAGATCGCCGGCCCGATCGCCGAGCTCGCCGAGGAGGACGGCTTCACCTGCGAGGCGGGCTACAGCATGGTGTTCGACATGATCTCGGACGAGCAGGCGGCGGCCCTCCGCGAGGCCACCGTCGACGCCTCCCTGGTGGAGGAGCGCGCGGCCGGCGAGGTCTTCGTCCCGGTGGAGGCCGTCGTCGCCGACGTCACCTTCGGCGAGGACACCCTGGGCAGCTACCTCCTGCGCTACCAGGACGGCGACTGGTTCATCGTCGGGTGACCTGACCGGACGGCCGGTCCGGGTGCGGCAGGG
Organism: Acidimicrobiales bacterium; assembly: GCA_035316325.1. NCBI lineage: Bacteria > Bacillati > Actinomycetota > Acidimicrobiia > Acidimicrobiales > Acidimicrobiales bacterium. Next base: position 27,477 of record DATHJB010000094.1, on the reverse strand, counting down.
GGCTACCGTCGCCCGATGACCACGGTGCTGATCATCGGCGCGGGCGACATGGGCGAGCGGGTCGCCGACGGGCTGGCCGCCGGTGGTCAGGTGCGGCGGCTGGTGGTGGCGGGCCGGTCAACCGCGGGCGATGCCGTTGCGGCGACCGTGGCCAGCGCCCGTGACTGCCTCGTCGAGGCGATCCGGCTCGACGCGTCCCGGCCCGACGAGGTGGCCGAGCTGCTCACCGCCACCCGCGCCGACCTGGTCGTGCACTGTGCCTCGCTGCGCAGCCCCTGGGCGATGACCGGCCGCACCGATCCTGCAGCCCGAGCCATCGCCTCGGCCGGTCTCGGCCTGCGGCTGCCCTACCAACTCCCGCTCATCCTGTCGGTCATGCGGGCCGTGCGCGACGCCGGCCACACCGGACCGGTGGCGAACCTGTCCTTCCCGGACGTGACCGGGCCGATCCTGGCCCGCCTCGACCTGGCACCCACCGTCGGCCTCGGCAACGCCGCCATGATGCAGCTGCGGGTCCGCGCCGCGCTGCGCGCCGCCCACCCGGACCAGCCCACGCCGCTGATCCGCGTGCTCGGCCACCACGCCCAGGTCACCGACGTGATGCAGGCGTGCCAGCCCACCGATCCGGAACAGCGCTGTCGCGTCCATCTCGGCGAGGACGGGCAGCGGGACGACTCCCTGGCCTACCAGGCACCACCCCTCGCGCCCGGACCGCGCTACAACATCGTCACCGCGGCCGCAGTCATCCCCGTCCTCGAGGCGTTGCTGCCCGGCGCCGGCCCGCTGCGCCACTCCACCGCCGCACCGGCAGGGCTGCCCGGCGGATACCCGGTCCGAATCGTCGACGGCTCCGTTGCCCTGGATCTCCCACCCGGCCTCTCCGAAGCTGACGCCATCGCCTTCAACGAGCGAATGGCCAGCGGCGACGGCATCGATCACATCGACGACGACGGCACCGTCCACCTCACCGCCGCCAGCCACCGAGCCGTCGCCGACGTCGCACCGGCCCTGGCCGACCCCATCGCCATCGACGACCTCGCCACCCGGGCGGCACAGCTCGACTCCGTCCTCGCCTGACCAGCTACTGCGGGCCTACCAGGAGCCGGCGGGCCTGCGGGTGGCGGCGTTGAGGCGGTTCCAGACGTTGATGACGCCGATGTCGAGCAGCAGGCCCCCGAGCTGCGACTCGTCGTAGTGCTCGGCAGCCTCCGCCCAGATCTCGTCGGTGATCGACTCGGGCCGGTCGGCGATCCGGGTCACCGCCTCGGTCAGGGCCAGAGCGGCCCGCTCGGCGTCGCTGAACCAGGGCGCCTCCCGCCAGGCGGCCACGGTGGCGATCCGCTCCTCGGACTCGCCGGCCTCGCGCAGCTCCCGGGCGTGCATCTCGACGCAGAAGCTGCAGGCGTTGATCTGGCTGGCCCGCAGCGACACCATCTTGAGCGTGGTGTGCGGTACGCCCGTCTTGGCGGCCGCCTTGCTCAGCCCCTGCAGGGCCTCCAGTGCACCCGGGACGACGGCTACGGGATGGCTCATGCGTGGTTCCATGTCGTTCCTCTCGTCGTGGTCGCTTCATTGACGAATCGCGCCGGAAGGATGTGACAGACAGGTGCCTACCGGCCCCGCTTCCCCTCGGCGTCACGGGTCCGTGGCCCGCCGGGCGCGGAGAGCCCGGAGCTTGTGGCGGTTGCCGCAGCGCTCCATCGCGCACCAGCGCCGGGCGCCGGGGCGGGACGAGTCGACGAACACCAGCGGGCAGTCGTCGCTCGCGCACTCGCGGATGCGTTCGGAGAGCGGCCCGGACAGCAGCTCGATCATCTCCCGCGCCAGCGTCGACAGCGCCTGCGTCGCCCGCACCGGCGCCGCCCACCCCGCGGTCGTGGCGCCGGCGGGCAGCTCGGGGACCAGCGGCGCCGCGGCGGCGGCCCGGTTGATGGTCGCCACCGCCCCGGCAGGGAGCGGGCGCCGCGCCGCCCGGGCGTGCGCCGCGTCCCAGATCGCCTGGCGGAGGGCCTTGGCCGCGGCCAGCTCGCGGGCCGTCACGGGGACCGTCGTGACCGCAGCCAGCGGCGGCTGGGCCAGCCACTCGCCCAGGACGGCAGGCTCGTGGAGGGTCTCGAACACCGCGTACCGGCCCTCGCCACCCGTGTGGGCGAAGTCCAGGCAGACGGCGCCGGCGTCGAAGCGGAACGACCCTCCCTTGGGGTCGTGCAGCACCCGGCCGGTTGCGCTCGCTCGCACGACACCACTATAACTGGCACACGAACAACACCACTAAGACAGGTGTTGGCATCCGAGGAGAGCGATACATGAGCACACGGCACATCAACCCCGAGGGACTCCACCGCAGCCCGGCGTTCAGCCAGGCCGTCGTGGTCGAACAACCGGCGAAGACGATCTACATCGGCGGCCAGAACGGCGTCGACGCCGACGGCAAGGTCGTCGGCCCCACCGTCGGGGAGCAGTCCGCCCAGGTGTTCCGCAACCTCGCGACCATCCTCGAGAGCGAGGGGGCGAGCCTGGCGAACATCGTGCACTGGACCATCGCCGTGGTGGACGGCCACGGGTTCGACGAGGGTGTCGCCGCCTTCCAGCAGGCGTGGAACCCCGCCGACCCACCGCCGGCCATCACGGTCCACGTCGTCGCCGGCCTGGGGGGCGCGTTCCTCGTCGAGATCGACGCCGTCGCCGTCGTGTGACCCTCGGGGCGGCTCGGGCCGACGGAGCTCCCCTGGTCGCCATCGTTCACGCGGGTGTCACAGGGGATGAACAGCGCGGACACACCGTGGCCTGACACTCGCCACATGACGATCGCCGAGCGGGAGCAGCGGGAACGCCAACGGCGCCGCTCGCGTCGCCGGGGTTGGGACGAGATGCTCGACCACGACGGGGAGCCCCGCCAGGGTGCGGGCGCCCTCGTCGAGCACCTCCGCGGCCTGGGCCTGTCGGAGTTGCAGGCCCGCCAGGACGCCGCCGACCTCGACATCCTCGGCATGGGCATCACCTTCACCGTCTACTCCGACGGCCGCGGCATCGACCGCGCCTGGCCCTTCGACGTGATCCCCCGGGTGATCGACGCCACCGAGTGGAGGCACATCGAGGCCGGTCTCAAGCAGCGCCTCACCGCCCTCAACCGCTTCATCGACGACATCTACAACGACCAGCAGGTGGTCGCGGACGGCGTCTTCCCCGCCCACCTGCTCGAGGGCTCCCTCAACTACCGCCCCGAGTGCCGCGGCGCGCGACCGGCCTACGGCATCTGGGCGCACATCTGCGGCAGCGACCTGGTGCGCGACGCCGACGGCACCGTGTACGTGCTGGAGGACAACCTGCGGGTCCCGTCCGGCGTCAGCTACCTCCTGGAGAACCGGCTGGTGTCGAAGCGGGCCTTCGCCGACCTCTTCGCCCACCAGAGCATCCAGCCCGTCGACGACTACCCCGACGAGCTGTTCGGCCTGCTCGCCTCGCTCGCCCCGGACGTCGCCGAGCCAACCGTCGCCGTGCTCACCCCCGGCCTCCACAACTCCGCCTACTTCGAGCACAGCTTCCTCGCCCAGCGCATGGGCCTGCCGCTGGTCGAGGGCCGCGACCTGTTCGTCGCCCCCGACGACCACCTCTACGCCCGCACGATCGCCGGCCCCCAGCGCGTCGACGTGCTGTACCGCCGCGTCGACGACCGCTACCTCGACCCCGAGGTGTTCGAGCCCACGTCGCTCCTCGGCGTGCCCGGCCTGCTCCGCTCCTGGCAGGCCGGGCACGTCGCCATCGCCAACGCCCCGGGCGCCGGCGTCGCCGACGACAAGGTCGTCTACGCCTGGGTGCCCGACCTCATCCGCTACTACCTGGACGAGGAACCGCTGCTGCCCAACGTCCCGACGTACCGCTGCTGCTACGCCGACGAGCGCGACCACGTGCTGGCCAACCTCCGCGACCTGGTGGTCAAGCCGGCCGACGAGAGCGGCGGCTACGGGCTGGTGATCGGCAACCAGGCCAGCGACGAGGACCTGGCGCTGGTCGGCGCCGCCATCGAGGCCAGCCCCCGCCGCTGGGTCGCCCAGCCGATCCTGTCGCTCTCCACGGTCCCGACCCTGTGCGACGGCAAGATCGAGGACCGCCACGTCGACCTCCGGCCCTTCATCCTCACCGGGCGCCGCAGCTACGTGACCCGCGGCGGGCTCACCCGGGTGGCGCTCCAGGAGGGGTCGCTGGTGGTCAACTCGTCGCAGGGCGGCGGCAGCAAGGACACCTGGGTCGTGGAGGACTGCACTCCCCCCGCAGCCGCCGGAGCCTGAGCGCCGCATGCTGTTGCTGGCGAGGGTGGCGGAGCAGCTCTACTGGGCGGCGCGGTACGTCGAGCGGGCCGAGATGACGGCCCGGGTGGTGAGCGAGCACACCCACCTGCTGGTCGACCTGCCCACGTCGGTGCCGCTGACCTGGGAACCGCTGCTCGACGTGCCGGGGGTCGGGCCCGCGGCCGGCGGCGCCGAGGCCGACGGGGACGGCAGCACCCACACGGAGCGCGAGGTGGTCGCCTTCCTGCTGGCCGACCCCGACAACCCCTCCAGCGTGCTGGCGTCGATCGTCGCCGCCCGCGCCAACCTGCGCAGCACCCGCGAGATGCTCTCCCGGGAGGCCTGGGAGGCGCTCAACAACCTCTACCTCTACGTGACCAGCCACCACAGCGAGGGCATCGACCGCTGGAGCCGGGGCCGCTTCCTCGACCGGGTGATCGCCGAGGCGCAGCGGTTCAACGGCATCCTGGCCGGCACGATGAGCCGCGACGCCACCTACCAGTTCCTGCGGTTGGGCCGCAGCATCGAGCGGGCCGACATGACCGACCGCGTGCTCGACGCCCGGGCCGTCCCGCTGCTGCAGTCGCCGGCCAACACGCACGCAGAGGTGCAGTGGGCGGCGCTGCTGCGGTCGCTCTCCGCGCTCCAGGCCTACTACCAGCGGGGGTTGGCGCCGGTGGCGGGCCTGCCGGCGATCGAGCTGGTGCTGCGCGACCCCGACTTCCCCGGCTCGATCGGCCACTGCCTGGCCGAGGTGTCCGCGGTGCTGGCCGAGCTGCCCCGATCGGAGGCGCCGTCGGCCGCGGCCACCGCGGCTCGGCGCTGCCTCGCGGAGGTCGCCCCCCAGCCGACCGGCTGGCTGCACGACGGCCTGGTCCAGCTGCGCGCCAGCCTGGCCGCCGTCCACGACGAGGTCCGCAGCACGTTCTTCCCACCCGATCCGCCGCCCGATCCGTCGGCCCCGCCGGCCCCGCCGGCCCCGCCGGCCGCCCCGGCCGACGTCGTCGCGGTCAGCCAGAAGCAGGACGGGTGACGGCCGTGGGCCCGCTGGTGGACGAGTACCGCCCGCACGTGGGGTGCCGCGACGCGGCGGTGAGCGCCGACGGACGGCCGCGGCCGGGCTGGGAGCGGGCGCTGGGCGAGCTGGCCCGCCACGGTCCCGACGAGCTCGACCGCCGCCAGCGGGCCGCCGACCGCCTGGTCATGGCCGAGGGCGCCGGCTACCTGCTGCACGAGGGACTCGACGCCACCGTCGAGCCGTGGCAGGTGTCGATCGTGCCGTTCATGGTCGACCCCGACACCTGGGATGACCTGGCCATGGGTCTTCGGCAGCGGGCCGAGCTGCTGCAGGCCGTCCTCCAGGACCTGGCGGGCCCGAGGGAGCTGCTGCGCTCCGGCACCATCCCCGTCGAGGCCGTGGCCACCCATCCCGGCTTCGCCCGCCTGCGGGCCAGCAGCCGCGACGCCGGCGGCGACGGGCTGCTGCTGGTGGGCGCCGACGTGGTGGTCGACGCCGAGGGCGCCTTCCGGGTGGTGCGCGACCGCACCGACAACCCCACCGGCGAGGGCCTGGCTCTGCTGGCCCGGGCCGTCGCCACCCGGGTGACGCCGGGCAACAGCGCCCTCGAGCCGACCGCCGGCCGCGGCGTCGTCGGCCACGACGACTACCTGCGGGCGCTGCGGACCCGCCTGGCGGCCGCCGCGCCCCCCGACCGCGCCAGCCCCCGCACCGTGGTGCTCACCGGCGCCGTCGACCGGCCCGGCTACGTCGAGAACGCCTACCTCGCCACCCGCCTCGGCTACAGCCTCGCCGAGCCCACCGACGTCGCCGTGCGCGACGGCCGGGCCTGGCTGCGGTCGCTCGACGGCCCCGAGCAGATCGACGTGCTGCTGCGCCGCGTCCCCGGCCGTGGCCTCGACCCGGTCGAGGAGCCCGACGTCCGCGGCGGTGTGGCCGGCCTGGTCCACGCCGCCCGCCGGGACGCCGTCCGGCTGGTCAACCCGGTGGGCGCCGACCTCGCCGAGCACCTGGCCCTGCTGCCGTTCCTCGACCAGGCCGGTCGCTTCCTCCTCGGCGAGCCGCTGCGCCTCCCCGGCGTGCCCACCCTGTGGTGCGGCGACCCCGAGCACCGCGCCCAGCTGCTGGCCGCCCCCGAGCGCTTCGTCCTCCACGACACCGACCCCGCCAACCCGGCGCCGCCCGCGGTCGGCTCGCAGCTCGACGAGCCCGGGCTGGCCGACTGGCGGGCCCGCATCGAGGCCCGGCCCGAGCGCTACGTCGCCCAGGTCGACCTGGCCCTCGGCACCACGCCCCGGCTCCGGCACGGTCGGCTGGTGCCGGCCAGCCTGTCGCTGCGCACCCAGGTGCTGCTCGACGGCGCCGCCACCACCGTGCTGCCCGGCGGTCACGGGCGCCTGCGCGAGCCGGGCGCCGGCGCCGACGGGGCGCTGGTGGCGGCCAGCGGGGCGGCCACCGACGTGCGGGTGCTGGAGCGGCCCGGGCGCCGCCGTCTGCACACCCCGGGGCCGGCGCTCCCCCAGGTCGACCTGCGCCGCTCGCTGCCGACCCACGCCGCCGAGGCCATGTACTGGACCGGCCGCAGCGCCGAGCGGGCCGAGTCGGGTGCTCGGGCCGCGCTGGTCTGCCTGACCCGGGTGGCCGAGGGCGACCCGTCGCCGGGCGACCTGGCGGCCGCGGTCGACGGCCTGCGGGCCGTGAGCGGCGGCATGGGCGGGCCGATCGTGGAGTCCACGATGTTCGACCTCGACGCCGAGGTGCGCGCCTCGCTGTCGGGCCGCACCCTCTCGGTGGTCGACAACCTGCGGGCCACCGTCCGCAACGCCCGGGCGGCCCGGCAGCTGCTGTCGGCGCGCACCTGGCGCCTGCTGGCCATGATCGACGCCGAGGCGTCGGCGCTGGCCAAGCTGGCGGGCGAGCCGAGGACCGGGAGCGCCTCGTCGACCAGCGGATCCCCCTGGTACTCGCACTTCGACGCCACCGAGGTGCTCGACCGGGTGCTCGTGCCGCTGGCGGCGCTGTCGGGGCTGACCGACGAGAGCGTGGTGCGCGGCCCCGGCTGGCGCTTCCTCGACATCGGCCGCCGGCTGGAGCGGGCGCTGCTGGTGCTCGGGCTGGCCGAGGCGATGCTCGACCCGCCGACCCACCTGTCCGACCTGGGCGACGGCACCCTGCGGCTCGAGGCCCTGCTGTCCGCCTGCGAGAGCCTGGCCGTCTACCGGCGCAGCTTCCGCAGCGACGTCACCGTCCAGGCCGTCGGCGACCTGCTGCTGGGCGACCCGACCAGCCCGCGCTCGGTGCGGTTCCAGCTCGACCAGCTCGCCGTCGACCTCAACGACCTGCCCGCCCGGCCGGCCCGCCAGGTGCAGCTCGCCGCGCTCCGGGAGGCCAGCCAGGCGCTCGAACGGCTGCTGCCGCTGTCGTTCGACCCCGTCGGCGGCCCGCTCGGCCCCGCCGCCCGCCTGGTGATCGCCGTCCGAGGCCCCCTGCTGGCGATCGGCAAGCTGATGTCCTCCGGCTGGTTCGCCGAGCCCCCGAGGCGGCTGTCGTGACCGCGAGGCGGCTGTCGTGACCGCGACCGTGGGCGAGCGGGCCTACCGGGTGACGCACCGGACGTCGTACGACTACGGCGAGCCGGTGGAGATCGGCCACACCGTGGCCCGGCTGCGGCCCCGGACGCTGGCCCACCAGCAGGTGCTCCACGCCGCGGTCGACGTCGAGCCCGAGCCCACCTCGGTCGACGAGGACCTCGACGGGTTCGGCAACCAGGTCACCTCGATCGCGCTGGAGCGACCCCACCACCAGCTGGTGGTGACCGCCCGCAGCGAGGTCGTCGTGCAGCCCCGGCCGCTCCCCTCGACCGAGCTGTGGTCCGCGCCGTGGGACACCGTGGTCCAGGCGACCGGTGAGGACGTCACCGCCGACGGGCTCCTCGCCCGGCAGTGCCGCCTCGACTCGCCCCTGGTGGTCCGCCACCCCGATCTCGCAGATCTCGCCGCTCGGGCGTTCACCCCCGGACGCCCGCTCGGCGAGGCCGCCGCCGCCCTGACCACCCGCATCTTCGACGACCTCGACTTCGTGCCCGGCGTCACCGAGGTGAGCACCCCGGTGCTGGAGGTCCTCGCCACAAGGCGGGGCGTGTGCCAGGACTTCGCCCACCTGCTGGCCGGGGCGCTGCGGTCGCTGGGGCTGGGCGCCCGCTACGTGAGCGGCTACATCGAGACCGAGCCGCCGCCGGGCCAGCCCCGCCTCGTCGGGGCCGACGCCTCGCACGCCTGGGTCGGCCTCTACGTCCCGGGCGCCGGCTGGGTCGACCTCGACCCCACCAACGGCCTGGTGCAGCCCGACCGCCACGTCACCGTGGCCTGGGGCCGCGACTACACCGACGTCGTGCCGGTGCGCGGCGTCCTGTTCGGCCCGCCCGCGGCGCAGGTCCTGTCGATCTCGGTGGACGTGGCCGCCCTGGGCACGGACGCCGGCGCCGGTACCGGTACAAGAACCGACGTCAGCCCGCCTGCAGGGTCGTGAGCACCTTGGCCACCCGCCGCTCCCGGGTCTCGGGCGCCTTGGCGGCCTCGATCGGCTCCACCAGCCCCCGCTTGCGGCTGTAGGACAGGGCCTCGAAGGCCGCCCGGGCCCCGGGATCGTCGGCAAGGGCGGCGGCCAGGTCGTCAGGCACGGTGACCTCACGGGGCGCGGTGTCCAGCTCGACCTCGACCTCCACCTCGTCGCCGGCCGCCACGCCGGTGATGGCCCGGATCTCGGCGCTCACCGGCAGGAGGTACTGGTCGCCCATGCGGGCGATCGTGCTGCGGTAGGTGTGACCGGCGAAGGTCACCGCGACCGCCGGCCGCCTGCTGGAGCCCAGACCCTCCACCACCTCCTCCGGCACGGGGATGCCGGTGGCCGTCTTCTTGGCCAGGTGGATCGTCGCCGTGAACTTCATCGTCCTGCTCCTCCTCAAGGGCGTGTCCTGTGGACCATGGCGCACGTCTCTCCGGCCAGATGACGTCGCTCGCCGCACCGTGCCGACATTGAAACCCTGGTGGGTTCCTGCGTCGTCCCGGCACGCCGAGCGACGCCCCTGACTCGGAGATCCGCACACCGGATCCACAGGACACGCCCTAGCCATGGTGGACGTTCGAGGGGCAGACCGCGGTGGCCGCCGAAACTCATCGGAGGGTGGCGATCCACTCCCAGGCGGCGTCGACCTGGGTGGCCAGGTCGTCGAGGGTGCCGTCGTTGTGGATCACGAAGTCGGCCCGGGCGAGCCGCTCCTCGCGGGTGGCCTGCCGGGTCATCCGGGCCCGGACGTCGGCCTCGCGCATCCCCCGCTGCTCGACCAGCCGCCGCACCGCCACCTCGGGGTCGATGTCGACCACCAGCAGCCCGGCCACCGGGTAGGCGTTCTTCGACTCGACCATCAGCGGCACGTCGAGCACGACGACCGAGTCGCTGTCGGCCAGCTCGGTCATCCGGCGGACGATCTCGGCGCCCACCGCGGGGTGGACGATGGCGTTGAGGTCGCGGAGAGCCTCGGGGTCGCCGAACACGATGTCGGCCACCGCGGGCCGGTCGAGCGCCCCGTCGGGCCCGACGATGCCGGGACCGAAGCGCTCGACCATGGCGTCGAACACCTCCGTGCCCGGTTGCTGCACCTCACGGGTGATGGCGTCGGCGTCGACCACCACCGCCCCTTCGGCGGCGAGCCGGGTCGACACTGTCGACTTGCCCGATCCGATGCCCCCGGTCAGCCCGACGACGAGCATCTTCCCGACACCCTCCCTCACGAAAATTGCGACAGGACCGGCCTGTTTCGGGCCGATCCTGTCGCAGTTTCGGATCTACTCGGCTGCAGCCTCGTCGGCCTCGACCTCGGGCTCCACAGCCTTGGGCTCAGCAGCCTCGGGCTCCACAGCCTCGGGCTCCACAGCCTCGGGCTCAGCAGCCTCGGGCTCGGGCTCCTCGGCCTCGACCTCGGCGGCCTCGGGCTCCGCAACCTCGACGTCGGCTGCGGCCTCGGGCACCTCGACCTCGGCAGCGTCGGCTTCGACCTCGACGTCGGCTGCGCCCTCGGGTGCCGGCTCGGCCGGGGCCCCGGGAGCGTCGCCGGGCGGGCGGGGGGCCAGACCCTCGGGGCCGCCCTCCGCGCCTTCGCCGTGCTCGGCGTAGTACTCGGCCCAGGCCTCGTCGGCCTCGGGCGAGTGCTCGACCGTTGGGCCGATGTAGTTGCCCTGGTCGTCGTAGGCGTGCTCGCCGAAGTGCTCTTGGTACTCGGCGGCCACGATGCCACCCTCGGCGGCCTGCTTGATCGACAGGCTGATGCGGCGGCGCTGGAGGTCGAGGTCGATGATCTTGACCCACAGCTCCTCGCCCGGCGTGACGACCTGCTCGGGCAGGTCGACGTGGTGCGCCGACATCTCGGAGATGTGCACGAGGCCCTCGATGCCGTCGCCCACCTGGACGAACGCACCGAACGGCACCAGCTTGGTGACCCGGCCGTAGACCAGCTCGCCCACGCGGTGACTGGTGGCGAACTCCTGCCACGGGTCCTGCTGGGTGGCCTTGAGCGACAGGGAGATGCGCTCGCGGTCGAGGTCGACGTCGAGCACCTGCACCTCGACCTCGTCGCCCACGGTGACGACCGAGCCCGGGTGGTCGACGTGCTTCCACGACAGCTCGGACACGTGGATGAGGCCGTCCATGCCGCCCAGGTCGACGAAGGCGCCGAAGTTGACGACGCTGGACACGACGCCCTTGCGGACCTCGCCCGGCTTCAGGTTGGCGAGGAAGTCCTCACGCTGCTCGCGCTGGGTCTCCTCGAGCCATGCCCGGCGGGACAGGACCACGTTGTTGCGGTTCTTGTCGAGCTCGATGATCTTCGCCTCGAGCGACTTGCCCACGTAGGGCTGCAGGTCGCGCACCCGGCGCAGCTCCACCAGCGAGGCCGGCAGGAAGCCGCGGAGGCCGATGTCGAGGATGAGACCACCCTTGACGACCTCGATGACCGGGCCGGAGACGATGCCGTCCTCTTCCTTGACCCGCTCGATGTCGCCCCAGGCCCGCTCGTACTGGGCCCGCTTCTTGGACAGGACGAGGCGACCGTCCTTGTCCTCCTTGGTGAGGACGAGCGCTTCGAGCTGCTCGCCCATCGACACGACCTCGGACGGGTCGACGTCGTTGCGGATCGACAGCTCGCGGCTGGGGATCACGCCCTCGGACTTGTAGCCGATGTCCAGCAGGACCTCGTCACGGTCGACGCGCACCACCGTGCCGGTGACGATGGCACCGTCTTCGACGGTCACCAGGGTCGCGTCGATGGCGTCGGCGAAGCTTCCACCGAGATCGTCGACCGCGATCTCGCGGGGCGTGTACTCCTCCTCCGGGTCCTCCACGGGACTCGGGTCGGCGCTGGCGCCTGTTGCTTCGGGACTTTGGACGTCGGACACGGACTGGTTCGGCTTTCGTAGGGGGCGACAAACACATTTCCCGCGCCATCAGGGCGCGCGGACATGGAGGGCAGATGGTAGCAGCCTGTCTGACACGTCAGCTAAGGGCGCCGGGTACAACCACCGGCCGAGGCGATAGCGGGACTTCAAGGGCCTGAACGCCACGCTATGTCGCCTATCTTCGGGCCCGACATCGGGCACCAGGGGCAGGGGAACGCATGCAGGGTACGAGTTGGGCGCGCCGTGCCGGGCTGATCGCGGCGGCGATCGCGGCCGTCGCGACGGCAGGCTGCGCGTCGGAATCGGAGTCGTCGCTGGTGCTCGACGGCAGCTGGGAGCGCATGGACCTCTGGGAGCGGCGGAGCTCGTTCGACTTCGACCAGGTCGCCGCCGGCAACGGCAGCGACACGGTGGCGTGGTTGAGCCGCCGCCAGGACGACGAGACCGGTCCGCTCGTCTACTGGGAGATCCGCGACGGCGACGACCCCGCCGAGTTCGAGCTGCCGACGCTCGACGACACGCTGCTCATCCCGGTCGCGGTCGCGGCCGACGGCGACGGCTGGGCCGCGGTGGCGGTCACCCGCGACCGGGCCAACGGCGCCAACACGGGCCTGCTGGCCTGGCACGGCCGCTCCGGGCTGGCCGACTCCGCCGACGTCGAGCAGGCCCAGCCGTTGACGCCGCCGGCCGGTGTCGCCGCCCCGCCCTCGTCGGTGAGCGTGGGCCGTTCGGCCGACCACCTGGTGGTGACCGCGCTGTACGACGGGCAGCCGGTGGTGTGGTCGCGGTCGGGGGCGTCGTCCTCCTCGTCGGGCGACGGCGACGGCGACGGCGCCTGGCGGTCGGGCGCCGACGGCGTCGACCTGGGCCTCGACGCCGGCACGGGCCTCCGGAGCCTGCGGGTGGTCGGCGACGGCGCCCGCCTGGTGCTCGCCGGGGTCGACGACGACGGCACGCCCCACCTGTGGACCTCCGGCGACGGGAGCACCTGGGACGCCCTGTCGTCCGGGAGCCTCCCCCGGTCGGCCGGGTCGGTGGCACTGCTGGCTCCGCTGGAGAAGGGCAGCGTCGCCGTCGGCTGGCTGGGCGACGAGGAGAGCGCGCCGCAGAACGCCACCGCGGCGACCATCCAGCGCCTCACCGCCACCGAGCTGGTGGACGAGGGCGTGCTGGAGGCCGCCCCCGACGACGACGTCGAGCGCGTACGGCTCACCGGCGCCACGGTCGGCCCCGACGAGCGGCTGGTGGTGGTGGGCGGGGCGCTGCGGCCCGACAGCGACCGCACGCCGATGGCCTGGGTGCAGGACGGCGACGAGTGGCGGGCCACCGACCAGGAGGAGCTCACCGGCCACCTCGACTGGGAGTTCCGGGCGATCGTCGCCACCGACGACGACCGCATGATCGCCGTCGCCGCCGCCCTCTCGCACCCCGACGTCGAGTCGTGGCAGTGGCGCCCGGGCGACTAGCGCCCTGACGAAATGTGCACCGGAACGCACGGAAAACGTGCGTTTCCGTGCACATTTCGCCGTCAGGCGATGTCGGGGCGGAGGGCGGCCTCGGTGCCGCCGTCCATCACCACCACCGAGCCGCAGAAGAACGCCGCGTCGGGGCTGAGGAGGAACGTCAGCAGGGCGGCGACCTCGGCGGCGGTGCCGGCCCGGCCCAGCGGCATCGGGTAGATGTCGCCGAGGCCGAAGATCATGTCCTCGATGTCCCTGGTCATGGGCGTCTGGATGAAGCCGGGGGCGATGGCGTTGAGGCGGATGCCCTCGCCGACCCAGTCGGGGTCGACGGCCGCCCGGCGCAGCCACCGGGCCAGCGCCAGCTTGGAGGCGGCGTAGCTGGCCAGGCCCTGGGGGTCGTCGGCACCGAGGCGGCGGGCCTCGGCCTCGTCGCCGTCGAGGCAGGCCGTGACCAGCGATTCCGGCACGCCGGGCTGGGTGGTCGCCGAGTTGGAGCAGACGGCGACCGCCGAGGCGTTCCGGCCCCGGGCGAGCAGCGGCCGCAGCCCCTCCAGCGTCGCCACGGCCCCGAAGTAGTTGACCGACACGACCAGCTCCCCGGGCTTGCCGTTGACTCCGGCAGCCGCCACGACGCCGTCGAGCACCCCGCCGGCGGCCTCGGTGACGCCCTCCACCATCGCCGCCCTTCCGTCGGCGGTCGCCAGGTCGGCCACGACGTCGGCGTCCCGCAGGTCGACCCCGATGACCCGATGCCCGGTGCTGACCAACCGCGACGCCGTCGCCGCCCCGATCCCCCCGGCCACCCCGGTGACGACGATCGTTCCCATGGTTTACGGCTCCTTCGACGCCACGAGCAGGAACTCGGGCGTGTCGATCGTCGGTTCGGCGCGGGCGTAGGCGCCGGGGGTGACCGACCAGATCGCTCGCGGGGTCAGCCCCGACCAGGTCGCCAGGAGGCGGAGCTCCCGGGGGGTGAAGCAGGTGGTCCAGAGGTCGGCCGGGGTGGGCGTGCCGGACTCGTCGAGGACCTCGGTGCGCTCGTGGTTGACGCCGGCCGCCGCGTCGAAGGTGTCGTGGTCCTCCAGCCAGCGGACCTGGAAGTACGCCGAGAAGGCCGACACCGCCGCCACTCCCCCGGGCTTCAGCGCCCGGGCGATCCCCCGGAGCACCTCGCCGTCGGCGTCGAGCGGCGCACCCGGCCCACCCGCCAGACCGAAGGCGCCCTGGCACAGCGAGATGGCCGCGTCGAACTCCGCGTCGTAGCGCAGCTCGCGGGCATCACCCCGGACGAACGTCGCACCCTCGGGCGCGCCCGCCGCCGCCAGGTCGACGAACCGCCGGCTGATGTCGACGCCCACCACCTCCAGCCCCGCCTCGGCCAGCGCGTACGCGTGGCGCCCGGGGCCGCAACCCACGTCGAGCACCCGCTGCCCCGGCTCCAGCCCGAGCTCCCTGACCAGGAACCCCACCTCCTGGGCGGTGCCCTTGGTGAACGAGTAGCGCAGGTAGGCGGCGCCGAGGTGGTCGGCGACCGGCTCGAACCAGTGACCCGCGCTCAACCTTTGGCCTCGGCCCAACTGGGGCCGAAGGCGAGGTTCACCTCCAGCGGCACCTGCAGGTCGACGGCCCCCGACATCGCGTCCAGCACCACCGCCGTCGCCGTGTCGTGCTCGGACGGCACGGCTTCGAGCAGCACCTCGTCGTGCACCTGCAGGATCACGCGGCTGCCCAGCCCCTGCGCCTCCAGCTCGTGGTCGAGCCTCACCAGCGCCACCTTGAAGATGTCGGCGGCCAGGCCCTGGATGCCGGCGTTCATCGCCTGCCGCTCCCCCGCCTGGCGGATGCGGAAGTTCGACGACGACAGCTCGGGGATCGGCCGGCGCCGCCCGAACAGCGTCTCCGTGTAGCCCCGCTCCCGGGCCTCGCGCACCGTCCGCTCCATGTAGGCCTTCACCGACGGGAACGCCTCGAAGTAGGCGTTGAGGATGACGGCGGCGTCCTCGGTGGGGATGTTGAGGCGCTGGCCCAGCCCGTAGGCCTCCATGCCGTAGGCCAGGCCGTACGACACCATCTTCGCCTTCGACCGCTGCTCGATGGTGACGTCGCCGGGCTCGACGCTGAAGATCCGCGACGCCGTCTCGGTGTGGATGTCGCGGCCCGAGGCGAAGGAGTCGATGAGCCCCGGGTCCTCGGCGAGGTGGGCGATGCAGCGCAGCTCGATCTGGTTGTAGTCGGCCACCAGCAGCTCGTAGCCCTCGGCGGGCACGAACGCCTTGCGGAACTCCCGGCCCAGCTCGGAGCGCACGGGGATGTTGTGCAGGTTGGGGGCGTCCGACGACAGGCGGCCGGTGCGGGCCACCGTCTGGTTGAAGGTGGCGTGGATGCGACCGTCGGCCGCCACCTCGGCCAGCAGCCCGTCGCCGTAGGTCGACCGCAGCTTCTCGACCTCGCGGTAGCTCAGCAGGTGCTCGATGATCGGGTGCTGCCCCGCCAGCTTCTCCAGCGACGAGGCGTCGGTGGAGTAGCCGGTCTTGGTCTTCTTCTGGGGCGACAGGCCGAGCTGGTCGAACAGGATCTCCCGCAGCTGCAGCGTGGAGTTGACGTTGAACTCGCGGCCGGCGTCGGCGTAGATCTCGTCGCGGAGGCGGTCGCACTCGCCCACCAGCCGGTCGCGCAGGGCCTTGAGCTCCACCGCGTCGACGCCCACGCCGATGTGCTCCATGCGGGCGAGCACCCGGATGAGCGGCACCTCGATCTGGTCGTTGAGGTCGCGCAGGTGCTGGGCCTCGAGCGAGGCGATCAGCGGCCCGGCCAGGCGGTCGACGGCCAGGGCCTCGCGTCCTGCGAGCTGCGCCGGGCTGACCGAGGTGGCCTCCAGGTCGAGCTGGCCCGACGCCGCGGCGCTGCCGGCCTCGGGCAGCTTGGCGTGGGCGTAGCGCAGCACCAGCTCGTCGAGCAGGTAGCGGGCCTCGGCGGGGTCGATGAGGTACGCGGCGATGGCGGTGTCGAGCGCCAGGCCCGGCATGTCGACGCCGCGGTCGAGCAGCCAGCGCATCAGCGCCTTCGCCTGGTGCAGCGCGATGGGCCGCCCGGTGGCGGGAGCGGGCTTCGCGGCTTCGTCGACGATCGTGCCGTCGCCGGTCACGGTGGGCAGCGGCTCGGCGGCGGCGTCGCCCGTGCCCAGCAGCTGGGCCAGCGCCAGGCGCACGATCTCGTCGTCGACCAGGGCCGCCGGCAGCCAGACGACGTCGCCGGACGCGGCGTCGCGCACGAGCGCGATCCCCTCCAGCGGCGAGCGCCCCTCGTCGCCCTCCCAGGCGGCGGTGAGCGCCAGCGGCACGGGCTCGCCGTTCTCGCCGGTCGGCGCACGGCGCAGGTCGCCCAGCACCTTCACCGCCTGCTCCGCCGACTCCAGCACGGTGACCTCGGCCTCGAGCACCGCGATCTCGACGCCCGCGGTCAGCCCCACGATCTCGTCGCCCAGCGCCTCGGTCAGGCGGTCACCCAGGCTGTGGAACTCCAGGAAGTCGAAGAGCCGGCGCAGCTCCTCCTTGTCGATCGGCCCCCGCACCAGCTGGTCGACGGTGAGGTCGAGCGGCACGTCGAGGACCAGCTTCATCATCTCGAGGTTCTGGCGGACGTGCGCCTCGTTGTCGGCGAGGTTCTGGCGCAGCTTGGGTGACTGCTCGTCGAGGTGGGCGAAGATGCCGTCGAGGTCGCCGTAGGTGTTGACCAGCTTCGCCGCCGTCTTCTCGCCGACGCCCGGCACGCCCGGCAGGTTGTCGGACGGATCGCCCCGCAGCGCCGCGTACTGCACGTAGGCGGTGGGCTTGACCCCGGTGCGCTCCTCGATGCCGGCCTCGTCGTACATCACGTAGTCGGAGACGCCCCGGCGGTTGTAGAGCACCTTGACGTGCGGGTCCTCCACCAGCTGGTAGGTGTCGCGGTCGCCGGTGACGACGAGCGTGTCGACGCCCTGGTCGCGGGCCTGCGTGGCCAGCGTGGCCAGGATGTCGTCGGCCTCGAAGCCGGCCTTGTCCAGGATCGGGATGCCCAGGCTCTCGAGCACCTCGCGCACGAGGCCCATCTGCTGGCGCAGGATGTCGGGTGCGGCGTCGCGGTTGGCCTTGTAGGTGTCGACCATCTCGTGGCGGAACGTCGGCTCGGGCCGGTCGAACGCCACCGCGATCCGCTGCGACCCGTGGTCGCGCAACAGGTTCACCAGCATCGACGTGAAGCCGTAGACGGCGTTCGTGACCTGGCCCGATGCGGTGGCCAGGTCGGTCGGCAGGGCGAAGAAGGCGCGGTAGGTGAGCGAGTTGCCGTCGATCAGGAGGACGGGGCCGGTGGACGCCACTCCTCGACCCTATGACGTGGGGCGGAGGTCGCCGGCGATGACCTTCTCGGCGATGACGCGCATCGTCACCCGGTCCGACATGGCGCGCTTCTGGATGAACGAGAAGGCGTCGTTCTCGCCGAGACCGTGCTCGTCCATCAGGCGGCCCTTGGCCCGGTCGACGATCTTGCGGGTCTCCAGCTGCTCCTCGAGGTTGAGCGTCTGGTCGGCGAGGGCCCGCATCTCGTTGAAGCGGCCCAGCGCCACCTCGACCGCCGGGATCAGCTCGTTGCGCTCGAACGGCTTGACCAGGTAGGCGAGCGCACCGGCATCCCGGGCCTGCTCGATCAGGTCGCGCTGACTGAAGGCCGTGAGGATCAGCACGGCCGCCCGGCGCTCTCCGGCGATCTCCCGGGCCGCCTGGAGACCGTCCATGCCCGGCATCTTGATGTCGAGGATGGCCAGTTCGGGTTCGTGCTCGCGGACCAGCTGCACGGCTTCGTCACCACGGCCGGTCTCCCCGACCACCTCGTAACCCTCCTCTTCGAGGGTCTCCTTCAGGTCGAGGCGGATGATGGCCTCGTCCTCGGCAATGACGACGCGAGTTGCCAACAGCGTTCCCTTTCGATCTTCGTTGATCTTGCTCGTGCCCTGCGACCGAGTCAGGTTCGAGACTCTGCCACGAATTCGTCGAGCAACTCGTCCTGGGAGCCCTCGAGACGTTCGATCTCTGCGAGCACGTGCTCCCGGTGGCGGCGCATCGCGTCGGCGTGCCGTGAGGCCTGCCGATGGTCCTCGCCCGCCATGGGGGTTTCCGACACCAACGCCCGCAGTCGGGCGTCGTCCGCGGTGTCGGCCAACTGTGCCAGCTGCTCGTCGGTGACGCCCAACTCCTCACGCAGTTGACGCAACCGATCGGACACCTGACGGAGCCGCCGTTCGACCGATGCTTTGGACATTGGTGAAATTCTAGGTTCCTTCAGGGACTACGCCCGTTTGAATGGGCCGGACATGCGCCGTCTGCTGGTCCTCGCGTTCATCTGGGGGTGGTCGTTCCTCTTCATCAAGGTGGCGGTGGAGGGCCTGACGCCGTCGACGGTGGCCTGGGCGAGGATCGCGCTGGGGGCGCTTGTGCTGTGGGTGTTCCTGCGGCGCAGGGGGCTCACCCTGCCCACCGACCGGCTGATGCTGCGGCACTTCACGGTGATGGCCGTGGTCGGCACCGCCCTGCCGTTCACGATGCTGGCGTGGGGCGAGGAGCGGATCAGCTCGGCGCTCACGTCGGTGCTCAACGCCTCGACGCCCCTGTTCACGGCCCTGTTCGCGGTGGCCGTCGGGCAGGAGCGGCTGCGGCGCCCCCAGGTGGCGGGGCTGGCCGTCGGCGTGGTGGGCGTGGCCGTGGCGGCCGGCCTGGGCGGGTCCGACCTGGAGGGCTCGTCGGTCGCCGGGTCGCTGGCGGCGATCGGCGCCGGCGTCTGCTACGGCGTGTCGATCACCTACGCCCGCCGCCACCTGACCGACACACCGCCCCTGGTGGCGGCCGCCGGCCAGCTCCTGGCGGGGACGGTCCTGCTCGCGCCGGTGGCGTTGGGCACGTCGGCGGCCTCGGGCGTCCACCTGTCGCCGACCCGGGTGCTGGCCGTGCTGCTGCTCGGCTCGGTGGGCACCGGCGTCGCCTTCCTGCTCCACTACGCCAACATCGCCGAGATGGGGGCGACGAAGGCGTCGCTGGTGACCTACCTGGTACCGGTGGTGGCGGTGGTCGTCGGGATCCTGGCGCTCGACGAGACGTTCGAGTGGCGGCTGCCGATCGGCGGGGTGCTCACCGTCGCCGGCATCGTCGCGGTGACGTCCCGACGCACGTCGCTCGCCGCCGCACCGCCCGCGGGCCTGGAACCGGCGACGGAACCCGTTTCCAGTCCACCCCGGTAGCGTGCCCGCTCGTGGCGAGCGACGCATGGGGAGTCGACGACGGGTACTGGGATGCCCTCGGCGGCCGGCACGAGACGTCGGCCGAGACCGCGGCGGCGCTGCGTGAGGTCATGGGGTCGCCGGACGGCGCGGCCGACCCGGGGCCGTCGCTCCAGCACCCGCTGCGGATCGTCCAGGTGGGCGAGGCGGCGCCGCTCGAGCTCGACGGTCCCGGCGACCTGACGCTGGAGGACGGCACGGAGCTGCGGGTGGAGGGCTCGCTGCCGCCCGACCTGCCCATCGGCTACCACACGCTTCGGCCGCTCGGTTCGGGTGAGGGCGACGACGGCGGCGCTCCGTCGACCCGGCTGATCGTCACCCCCGGCCGCTGCCACCTGCCCCCCGACCTGCACTCCTGGGTGCTCACCGTGCAGCTCCACTCGTGCCGGTCGGACCGCAGCTGGGGCATCGGCGACCTGGCCGACCTGCGCCGCATCGGCACCTGGGCCACCGTCCGGGGCGCCGGCCTGGTCGCCCTCAACCCACTGCACGCTCCGCTGCCCACCAAGCACGTCCAGCCCAGCCCCTACTTCCCGTCGAGCCGGCGCTGGCTCAACCCTCTCTACCTGCACGTCGACGAGCTGCCGGGCGCTGCCGGCGACCCGCTGATCACCCGGCTGGCCGCCGATGCCCGGGCCCTGTCGTCGCAGCGGCTGATCGACCGCGACGCCGTGTGGGCCGCCAAGCGGGCGGCGCTGGAGCGGCTGTGGTCGATCGCCCGGCAGGACGCCCGGCTCGTCGAGTGGCGGGCCGAGCAGGGCGAGTCGCTGGAGACCTACGCCCGGTTCTGCGCCCTGGCCGAGCAGCACGACACGGGCTGGACCGAGTGGCCCGACGAGCACCGCCACCCGTCGTCGCCCGCCGTGGCCGCCTTCGCCGACGCCAACCCCGAGCGGATCGCCTTCTGGGCGTGGGTGCAGCTGCTGCTCGACGAGCAGCTCGACGCCGCCAACGCCACGATCCCGCTGCTGCAGGACCTGGCGATCGGCGTCGACCCGGACGGGGCCGAGGCCTGGACGTACCAGGACCTGCTGGCCCCGGGGGTGCGGGTGGGCGCGCCGCCGGACCGCTTCAACACCGGCGGCCAGGACTGGGGGCTACCGCCGTTCGTCCCCTGGAAGCTGCGCGACGCCGGCTACCGGCCGCTGGCCGAGCTGTGGCGCTCGTCGCTGCGGGCGGGCGGCGGGCTGCGGATCGACCACGTGATGGGCCTGTTCCGGCTGTACTGGCTGCTGCCCGACCAGGGTCCGGCCGAGGGGGCGTACGTCCGCTACCCGGCCGACGAGCTGCTGGCGGTGCTGGCCGTCGAGTCGACCCGGGCGGGGGCGCTGGTGGTGGGCGAGGACCTGGGGACCGTCGAGGACGGCGTGCGGGAGCGGCTGGCGGCGGCCGGTGTGTTGTCGACCCGGCTGGTGTGGTTCGACTGGGAGCCGCCCGAGCAGTTCCCGGTGCAGGCGTTGGCCGCGGTCACCACCCACGACCTGCCCACGATCGCCGGCGTGTGGACCCACGACGACGTGGCCGACCAGCGCGGCGCCGGCCTCCCGGTCGACGAGGACGCCGCGGGGCAGATGCGGGCCCGGGTGGCGGACCTGGCGGGGGCGGGCGACGACGCCCCGGTGGACGACGTGGTGGTCGGCGTGCACCGGCGGCTGGCCAACGCCCCGTCGATGCTGGTGGCGGCCACGTTCGAGGACGCCCTGGCGGTCACCCGGCGACCCAACATGCCGGGCACGGTGTCGGAACGACCCAACTGGTCGCTGGCGCTCCCGCTGTCGTTGGACGACGCCCTCGGCGACCCCCTGGTGAACGCCGTGGCGGCCTCGCTGCGGGAGGGCCGCCGCCGCACGTCCCCCGCCACCGAGGAGGGCTCCTGACCGAAACCTCGACAGAGGTGGTGGCTATGGCGCCGTCTGTGTCGAAGTTTCGGGCTCGGTGAGCTCGGCGGCGAGCAAGTCCATCAGCAGGCCGTCGTGCCAGGTGCCGTCGGAGCCTCGCTCGGACTGCCGGGTGATGCCGACCGGCTTGAAGCCGACCTTCGTGTAGCAGCGGATGGCGGGGGCGTTGTCGGCGGCGGGGTCGATCTCGAGGCGGTGGTAGCCGTGGTCGACGAAGAGGTGCCGGGCCAGCGTGCGGACCGCGTCGGTGCCCACACCCCGCCCGTGCACCGCCGGGTCGACGTAGATGTCCATGTGGGCGTGCCGGTAGTCGGGCTCCTCCTCGGAACCCCACTGGATCCACCCGACGATGTCGTCGTCGAGCAGGATCACGTAGGCGGTGACGTCGTCGTCCACCTCGGCGAAGTCCTCCTCCACGGCCTTGACCAGGTCGTCGCCGCCCCGCCAGTGCCGGTACACCTCCGGCGTCCGGCGGATCTCCACCAGCCGCGGGGCGTCGGTCTTCTCCGCTATCCGCAGCCGCACCCGGGCGCCCTCCAACACGGACGTGACGCTACCGTCGCCCGACGTGCCCGACGTGAGCGCCGAGCAGGCCGTGTCGTTCCGGGTGGCGGCCCACGGCCTGGACCGCCGCCGCCGCCCGCTGGCGGTCCGGACCGCCGTGCCCGACTACCCCAAGGGGGCTGCGCTGCGGGCGCTGGCAGCCCGGTTCGTCGACGTGGGCCCCGACACGCTGACCGAGGGGACCCTGCTCCGGGCCTTGTCCCTCCGGGGCACGACCCACGCCTTCGCCGCCGCGGACGCCGCGGTCTACACGCTGGGCGTGCTCCCCACGCCGGACGACGAGTCGGCGGCGCAAGCCGCGCTCGGCTCCTCCTGGCCGGTCGTCGGCTCCTTGGGGGTGAGCGCCGTCGATGCCCTGGCCCGGGTGACCGCCGAGGTCTCGGATGTCATGGCCGACGGCCACGCCCGCTCCCGGGGCGCCGTCAGCGAGACCCTCCACGGTCGGCTCCCCCAGGGCTGGGAGCCGTGGTGCGAGCGCTGCGGTGCCCACCACGTGCCCGACCTCCCCTTCCGCCTCGCCCTCGTCGCCGCCGCCCTCCACTTCCCCACCGACGGCCCGGAGCTGGCGGCAGGGCCACGCCCGGACGTCGCCGGTCACGCCGAGGCCCGGGCCGAGCTCGTCCGGCGGTTCCTCGGCGCCTACGCCCCGGCGTCGGCTCGGGCGTTCGGCGAGTGGGCCGGACTGGGGCCCGCCGAGGCCGACGCCTCGTTCGCCGCGCTCGGCGACGAGATCGTCGCGGTCCGCCTCGACCGCCGCTCGGCGATGGCTCTGGCGGTCGACCGGGAACGGCTCCACGAACCGGTGGCCGTCGTCGGCGTGCGGCTGGTACCGGCCGGCGACCCGTTCCTCCACCAGCGCGACCGCGCCACCCTGCTCCCCGACCCTGACCACCGCCGCCAGCTCTGGCGCCCCGCCGGCGCCCCGGGCCTCGTCCTGATCGACGGCACCCCGTCCGGCGTCTGGCGCCACAAGCAGGCCAAGTCCCACGTGGCCGTCACCGCCGACCTGTGGACCGCCGCGCCCAACGCCCGGCTCACCTCAGCCCTTACGACCGAGGCCGCCGCCACCCTCTCGACCACCCCCGACGAGGTCGAGATCCACGTCAACCCTTAGGTGCGGGCGGTGGGATTCGAACCCACACTGTCGGGTGTTTGAGACCCGTTCCTCTGCCGTTGGGATACGCCCGCAAAGGACCCGCGAGCCTACCCCCGCCAACCACCCCGCCTCCGCCCCAAGCGGACTCGGCGGAGCCGAGGCCGTACCCTCCAAGGATGCGACGTCTGATCTTCGTTGTGGTGGTGGTCGGCGTGGTGCGGGTGGTGTTGTCGTACCGCGAGCGGAAGCTGACGGCCGGGGAGGCCGAGCTGGGCCTCACAGAGTGAAGGCCCTGGCCATCCTCAGGACGACCAGGGCCTTCTGCGCATGACCTCTGCCTCTCGGCTTACCGCCTGGTGGTCAGGCCGTAGCCGTAGGGGAACAGCGGGTGGTAGTCCCGGTCGCCCACGTTGATGGGGACCTGGTCCTCGCTGCGGGGCCACGTCACCGACAGCTTGCCGGTGAACGCCTTGCGGCCGAACAGCACGTCGGCGACGCCCGCACCCTCGCTGCCGGGCAGCCAGGAGGCGACGAGGGCATCCATCTCGCCGAGCTGATCGGTGACGACCTGCGGCCGCCCCGACACCACCAGCACGACGCACTTGCTGATGGCGCCGCACACGGCGTCGACCACGGCCTTGTCGCCGGGCAGCAGCGACAGCGACTTCTCCTCCAGCTGCGCCGGGGAGCAGAAACCGCACTCGGGGCCGTCGATGTCGCCGTAGCCCTCGGCGTAGGGCGTCTCACCGACCACCACGATCCCGACGTCGGCACCCGCCATGGACGCCGAGGCGTCGGCGCTGTAGGTGACGTTCGCGTTCGGGGCGACCTCGCGGATGCCCTCCAGGACCGTGGTGCCGGGGATGATGTCGCCCGGCACGCCCTGCCACTGGATGGTCCAGCCGCCGGCCTGGTTGCCGATGTCGTCGGCGTTGCGGCCGGCCACGTAGATGTCGCCGCTCGGGGCGAGGGGCAGCAGGTTGCGGCTGTTCTTCAGCAGCACCTGCGACTTCGCCACGGCCTCACGGGCCAGTGCCCGGTGCTCGGTGCTGCCGACCTCGTCGAGGTTGTCGTCCGAGGCGAAGGGCCGCTCGAACAGGCCGAGCTCGAACTTCTTCGTGAGGATGCGGCGGACCGCGTCGTCGATGCGGGACCGGCTCACCCGGCCCGCCCGGGCCTCGACCAGCAGCAGGTCCTCGAACTGCTTGGCCGTGTTCGGCTCCATGAACATGTCGGTGCCGGCGTTGACCCCGGTCCGCACCTTGTAGCCGGTGAGGCCGGCGTTGGCGGGATCCGACGGGTCGGGGATCTGGTGGATGCCCTCCCAGTCGGAGATCACGAAGCCGCCGAAGCGGAGGTCCCGCTTGAGGACGTCGGTGATCAGCTCGCGGTGGGCGTGCATCTTCGTCGGGTTGCCGACGCCGTCTTCGGTCCAGTCGACGCTGGAGAACGACGGCATGACGCTGCCGACGCCCTGGTGCTTGATCGCCTCCACGTAGGGGGCGAGGTCGATCCGCTGGAAGTCACGCCGGTTGGTGACCGTGACGCCCTGGTCGATGGTGTACTTCTGGTCGAACCACGGCAGGCCTTCGTTGGCCGCGGCGACGGCCTCGTCGAACTCGGTGTCGCCGTCGCCGGCGTAGTGCTTCGCCGTCGCCAGCACGCTGCCCTCCGACGACAGGTCGCGGCCCTCCGTCCCGTCGACGATGCTGGTCAGCTTCGTGACCAGCGCCGGGTCCTCGCTGAAGCTCTCGTAGGAGCGACCCCAGCGCTCGTCCCGGGTCACGCAGACGCAGGGCGAGAAGTTCCACGGGATGCCGGTGGCCCGCACCTCTTCGGCGGTCGCTCGGCCGATCCTCTCGACCAGGCGGGCGTCGCGGGTGGAGCCGAGGCCGATGTTGTGCGGGAAGATCGTCGCCCCGAACACGTTGCCGTGGCCGTGGACGGCGTCGACGCCGTAGATGATCGGGATCTGCAGGCGGGTGGTCAGGGCCTGGGCCTGGAAGTCGTTGACCATGTCGAGCCACGCCTCGGGCGTGTTCGTGGGCGGGGTGGAGCCGCCGCCGGACAGCACGGAGCCCAGCTGCCACTCGGCGATCAGCGACGGATCGTCGAAGACCGCGCCCCGCTCGGCCTGGGTCATCTGGCCGATCTTCTCCTCGAGCGTCATGCGGCCGAGCAGGTCGGCGACCCGCTTGTGGACCGGCTGGCGGCGGTCGAGGTACGGGAAGCCGTGGGCGTTGACGACGATGGTGCTGCTGTCGTCGCCGACCTGGAGCTCGGCGGCCTGGGCGGCCTCGGCGGTCCCGTCCTGCCGGGCCGTGAGGTCGAGCGTCTGGGTGGTGCCGGACGCGGTGCCGGCCGGGAAGGTCAGGGTGCCCGACGCCTTCGTGACGTCGGCGGTGGTGGTGTAGGGGACGGTGGTGTCGGCCGCGAGCGGGCGGCCGTCGGCGGTGGTGACGGTCACGCCCACACGGGCGGTACCGCCTTCCGCCACCGTGTAGACGGCTTGGTCGGTCGTGACGGCTGGTGCTGCGGGAGCCGCTTGCGCCACGGCGCCGTCCAACACGACCGCTGTGGTCGTGAGGAGCAGCGCCGACATTGCGCCAGCGAGCGCAGGTCGCAGTCGTTGGATGTGCGACGGTCTGATCACGAGATCACCCCCCGGGATCCGTTCTGTCGGAGGCCCTCTGGCCCACGAGCCACCGTACGAACGGCGCCGTGAACGAGGTATCAAGATTCGCCC
Source organism: Acidimicrobiales bacterium (assembly GCA_035316325.1). Lineage (NCBI taxonomy): Bacteria > Bacillati > Actinomycetota > Acidimicrobiia > Acidimicrobiales > Acidimicrobiales bacterium. Next base: position 1,647 of record DATHJB010000094.1, on the reverse strand, counting down.
ATCCGCATGAACGATTCGTGAACGCCCGCCTCCGATCCGTGTCCCCGCCGGAGGGGTCCCGGGTGCTCGGCGGCGTCAGCCGTTGAGGAGGCGGGCGCCCTCGAGGTGGAGGAGCCACGCCTTGGCCTCGAGGCCGCCGCCGTAGCCGCCCAGGTCGCCGCCGGTGCGCAGGCAGCGGTGGCAGGGCACGACGATCGCGATCGGGTTGGTGGCCATGGCGGTGCCCGCGGCCCGGCTGGCCTTGGGGTTGCCGGCCCGCTCGGCCAGCTCCTTGTACGACACGGTCTGGCCGTAGGGGACCTGCACCAGCTCGCCGAGCACGGTGCGGCGGAAGCCCCTCGAGAGCTGCCAGTCGAGCGGGACGTCGAAGTCGTGCCGTTGCCCCTCGAAGTACTCGTCGAGCTGGCGCCGCACGCCGTCGAGCCGGCCGGGCGACCTCAGCACCCGGGGCGACACCTGGCGGGCCAGGTCGTCGATGGCCTGCCCGTCGTCGCCGAACGACAGGCGCACCAGGCCGGACGGCGTCGCCGCCAGCGTGAGGTGTCCGACGGGCGAGTCGGTCACGGTCCAGGCGACGTCGACCAGCCCCTCCGCTTCGGCGCGACGGTTGACGCTGTCGAGGAGGTCGGTCATGTCGGGCACCCCTTCTGGGTCGGGGACGGGCAGGCGCCGCAGCAGCCGGCCGATCTCGTCGTGGTCGGAACGTGGGTCGGCCATCGCTACACCTCCTGCCTCTCGTGGTCGGGAAGGTTCCGGCGCAGGCTCTGCAGCCCGGCCCGGACGTTCTGGCGGACGGCTGCCTCGCTGCTGCCGATGACCTCGGCGATCTCGGCGTACGGGCGGTCGAGCACGTAGCGCTGCACGACCGCGGAGCGCTGCTTGGTCGGCAGCTCCGCCACGGCCGACCACAGCGACCCGGCGCGCCCGTCGGGCTCGGGGTCGACGTGGGCGACCTCGGGCGGCTCGGCGATCGGGTCGGCCCGACGGGACCGGGCGCGGGCCTGGTCGATGACCTTGCGGTGGGCGATCGTGAACAGCCAGCCGCGCAGGTTCCCGTCGGAGCGCAGGTCGGGATACGTGCGGAGCGCCGCGATCACGGTCTCCTGGAAGGCGTCCGCGCCGTCGTGCGGGCCCGCGGTCGCGACGAGGAACCGGTGCAGGTCGGCGGCGTGCTCGTCGAGCAGCGTCTGGAAGGGCGGGAGCCGTCTCACCACTGGTTACAACGCCGCGGCCGGCCCCGGTGTGAGGTCGCCGTCGCCGATCGTCGCCCGAGCCGCCGACGTCACTTCTTCAGGGCGGCGAGGAGCTTCGTGGGGGTGTCCTTGGGGCTGATCTTGGGCCAGGCCTCGGCGATGGTGCCGTCGTCGGCGACGAGGTACGCCGAGCGGATCACGCCCATGTACTTGCGGCCGTACATGCTCTTCTCGCCCCAGGCGGCGTACGACTCGGCGACGCTGTGGTCCTCGTCGGCCAGCAGCGGGAACCCCAGGCTGTACTTCTCGTCGAACTTCTTCTGCTTCGCGGGCTTGTCGGGGCTGATGCCCACCACCTTGGTGTCACCGATGTCGCCGAGGATGTCCCGCAACCCGCACGCCTGCGCGGTACACCCCGGCGTGTCGGCCTTGGGATAGAAGTAGACGAGCGTGG